>JBBKXU010000069.1:0-44592 GCA_037969645.1 Ferruginibacter sp.
ATTTTTTTTGAGCTATCAGCAGCATTGTTTTTGCCGGGCTTTTGTGCGAAGGCCTGGCTGCCCGCTAAAACTGAAACGATTAAAATAAGAAAGGTAGAAGCTCTCAACATTAAGATACATTAATATTAAACTTATCAAGCAAAGCATTCAATTCTTCCACAGAGTAGTACTCGAACAATATGCTACCAGTTCCTTTTGCACCGTGTTTCATTTTAACACGGGTATTAAAACTGGATGCTAAATTATCTTCAATCTTTTTAAAATTGGATGGAAGGGTTGGTTTTACCGCAACTTTAACATCGGACGTGTACAGTTTTCTCACCAACGCTTCTGTCTGACGAACGGAGAGTCCACTCTTTTTTATTTCGTTGAAAATGTATAATTGTTTATCAACCACATCAACATTTATCAAAGCTCTGGCGTGCCCCATACTTACTACACCGGTACGAACAGCTACCTGAATATCGGGTGGTAATTTCAACAGGCGAATATAATTTGCCACTGTACTTCTTTCTTTACCCATTCTTTCGGCTACCTGTTCCTGTGTGTATTCCAATTCGTCCATCAGGCGCTTATAACTTAAAGCAATTTCAATAGCGTTAAGGTCTTTACGCTGCAGATTTTCTAAAAGTGATAATTCTAAAAGCTGCGTATCATTGGCCTGCCTTATATAAACTGGCACGTCTTTTATACCTGCAATTTTTGATGCCCTGAATCTGCGTTCACCAGCAATGAGCCTGAATTTGCCATTGGCTAACTGCGTTACTGTAAGGGGCTGAATGATGTCGTGCATTTTAATTGATGCAGCCAGTTCATTCAAAGCCTCTTCATCAAAATCATGACGGGGTTGTTTGGGATTTACTTCAATCTGATCCAATGCAACCCGCATGGATACAGCAGTTTTTTCAACCAGTTCGGGTTTTAAATTGCCGGCGGTGTTCTTTAAATCAGCATCTATGTTTTGTAATAAACTTCTGATTCCTTTTCCTAAAGCGTCTTTTTTATTGGGTTGAGACATGTTAATAGTTAATTGTTGAAGGTTAAAAGCCGGGGTTTAAGTTTTGTCAGGGATCCGATTAACATCTAACACCTAACTGATAACCATTATTGAATTATTCGGTCTTCTTCTTTTATTTTAGTCATGTTATTCTTCTGCAAAATTTCTTTGGCAAGATTGAGGTAGTTGATAGCCCCTTTGCTGTCTGAATCGTACAGTATCACCGGCTTTCCAAAGCTTGGGGCTTCGCTCAATCTTGTATTGCGGTGAATGATGCTACTGAAAACCAGTTCATCAAAATGGCGACGTACTTCACTTACAACCTGATTACAAAGCCGCAGGCGGCCATCGTACATTGTCATTAAAATACCTTCAATCTTTAATTCGGTATTTAATCTGTTTTGTACAATCTTGATAGTGTTTAATAACTTACCCAAACCTTCCAAAGCAAAAAACTCGGTTTGAACCGGTACTACTACGCTGTCGGCAGCAGTTAATGCATTTACAGTTATTAATCCTAAAGAAGGGGAGCAGTCAATGATGATAAAATCATATTCATCCCTGATGGGGTCCAGTATTTTTTTAAGTACCATTTCCCGGTTGGGGTAATTTATCATTTCAATTTCGGCACCTACCAGGTCAATATGCGATGGCAGCACGTCCAAAAAAGGGATGTCTGACTTTAAGATCATATCTTTTGCCGATGCTTCGTTCACCATACAATCGTATAGGCTCTGGGTAATATTATGCAGGTCGAAACCGGTACCGGTGGTACTGTTGGCTTGCGGGTCTGCATCAACAAGCAATGTTTTAAATTCAAGCACAGCGAGGCTGGCTGCCAGATTTATAGCCGTTGTTGTTTTACCTACCCCGCCTTTTTGATTTGCTACTCCTATTATTTTTGCCATGGTGTCGTTTCTGGTTTCTCGTTAATCGTTATCTGTTTCTCGTTGTTTGCTGTTCAACGAGTAACCAGCAACGAGTAACGTATTCTATATTTCTATCGTTTCTCCAATTCCCGGGAGCTTTAATTCCAGTTCATGGCTTTTAAATAAATTAATCGCTTTTTGATGATCTATTTTAATAAAGCCAAAGGTATCGTAATGTACACCAATTACCATTTTAGTTTGAACCATTTTTGCTGCCTGCGCCGCATCTTCCATACCCATGGTAAAATTGTCGCCGATGGGTAATATGGCAAAATCAATATTGGCAAATAGGGGTACCAGCTGCATATCCATTGTTAGCGCAGTATCGCCTGCGTAATAAAAATTGGCATCATCATTTGTAATGATAAAACCCATGGGCGTTCCGCCATTGCTGCCATCGGGTAAAGTTGAAGAATGAACGGCATTTACACATTTAACAGTGCCAAAATCAAATTTCCATTTGCCACCGGTGTTCATGGGCTGGTATTTTTCTATACCCTTACCGGCAAACCACATAGCAACCTCATAATTGGCAATGACGGTGGCTCCGGTTCTTTTGGCAATATCTTCTGCATCGGCCACATGGTCGAAATGTCCATGGCTTAGTAAGATATAGTCGGCTTCGATACTGTTAATATCAATAGAAGCGGCCAGTTCATTTTTACTGATAAAAGGGTCAAACAGCAAATTTTTGCCATTTACAATCAAGCTGAAGCAAGAATGCCCGTAATAGGTAAACTGCATGTTAAAATATTTTTTATTTACAACTGTTTTAAAAGAAAATGCTGTCGGGACGGCAAATTTAACCATTCGGCATAAAAATGGACAACAAAGCAGCATCTTAATTGTAATATTGAGGAAATTAGTTTTAAACAGAAACCCCCAAAAATGCTGACGATTATAGCTGGTACAAACAGAATAGGGAGCAATACCTTAAAAGTTGCAAAAGAATATCAACTCATTTTAAAAGAAAAAGGGCTCAATGTGGGCTTATTATCGCTGGAAACAGTGGATTTGAATGATACGGCCGATTTTGATAGAATAGAAACTGAGATACTAATCCCAACAACACATTTTATCATAATCTGTCCGGAATATAACGGCAGTTTCCCCGGAATTTTTAAACTGCTGATTGATAAAAGCCGTATTCAGCCTGTTTGGCATCATAAAAAAGTAATGCTGACTGGTGTAGCAAGTGGCCGGGCCGGCAATTTGAGAGGCCTTGATCATTTAACCAATGTGTTTAATCATATTAAAGTGACTGTGTTTCCAAACAAGCTTCCTATTTCAGGTGTAAATAATTTGGTAGATGAGGCAGGTAAAATTATTGATACAAATACACTTAAAGCAATCAATCTGCAAATAGATGAATTCATCTATTGGGCCGACTTGCAACCCCAACTTGTAACCTTATAAACTTTTCAACGTTTTATGCGTACACCATTTGGAGCATTCATCATAGTAGTTATTGCTGTTTTGATGGATACTTATATTTTTCAGGCAGTAAAAACCGTGTGCCAATCGGCTTCGCCAAAAACCAAGACGATTATTTATTCCGTGTATTGGGGTTTATCAGCGATAGCAGTTATTAGCTTTTTACTTTTTGTATTTACCGATCAAAATTTTTTAGGGAAGAAATTCAGAACCTATCTATTTGCCACAGCCATTGGCTTGTTTCTGGCTAAACTTGTTGCCATTGTTTTCTTTTTAGTTGATGATATACGAAGAGGAATACAATGGATTGCCGGGAAAGCATTTTTTAATAATCCTGAGTTAAACGATATGACTAGTGATGGCATCAGCCGTTCGGCATTCCTTAGCTGGCTTGGGTTAGCGGCCGGTGGTACTTTGTTTGGTAGTTTTGTTTATGGCTTCAGCAATAAATATAATTACAAGGTAAAGCGGATGCAGTTGAGTTACGATAATTTACCGGTGGCTTTTAAGGGTTTGAAAATTATTCACATCAGCGATATTCACAGCGGCAGTTTTACCGACAAGAATGCTGTGCTGCAAGGTGTAGAAAAAATAATGAAAGAAGAAGCCGACCTGATTTTATTTACCGGCGATATTGTAAATGACCGTGCTGAGGAAATGGAGGAATACAAAGACGTGTTTAATAAATTAAAAGCGCCTATGGGTGTTTACAGCACTTTGGGGAATCATGATTATGGTGATTATGTAAGATGGCCATATAATGGATTGAGTAAAGAACAGAACTTAGAGAATTTGAAAAAAGTACATGCTGATATGGGCTGGAAACTGATGATGAATGAACATGTAGTTTTGGAAAAAGGCGGAGCAGAAATAGCCTTGCTTGGTATTGAGAACTGGAGTAACAAAGCCCGTTTTCCAAAGCATGGACGTATGGATATGGCGCATCCCGGCACAGAAAAATATCCTTTTAAAATACTCATGAGCCACGACCCCAGCCATTGGGATGCCGAAGTAAAAACAAAATACCCAGATATTGATTTAACGCTGAGTGGCCACACGCATGGTATGCAGTTTGGTGTGGAAATACCGGGGTTTAAATGGAGCCCGGTACAATATATGTACAAACAATGGTCAGGCTTATATGAAGACGGTAAACAAAAACTAAACGTAAACCCAGGCTTTGGTTTTATTGGGTATCCCGGCAGGGTGGGGATATTGCCAGAGATTACGGTGATTGAGTTGGTGTAAAAAAATAGCCGGGAAGTCGGTAAGACGTTTTGGAAATTACTTCCTGTCTTTCCACCCTCCCGGCAAAAAAAATCAATTACTTATTATCTTCTTTCCTTCGAAGCATAAATCCGCTTCCTTCCTTCTGTAGCTCTGTCGCTTCTTCCGCGGCCTTCATCACTTGGTCTTTTAAAACCACCATCTGCTTCGTTCATACGCACTGTGCGGTTGTTATATCTTTTGCCGTCGATAGCACTTATCATGGTACCTGCACTGGCCTGGTCAATCTCTACCCAACTGTTCATATCTCTCATATCTATCTTACCCAGCACTTCTTTTTTAAGATTGCTTTCATCTAAAATGAATTGTAAGAAACTGGCTTTGTAAAAACCATCTTTAGTGCCCAGATTGATAAACAACCTTGTATAACCACTCTCACGACGGTTAAAGCTACTGCGTTCTTTACGACTGCCATCCATATCACTACCACTTCTTCTTTCAGTCTGCCTTCTGTCGCCACGTGCATCAGCCCTGTTCAGGTCATCAGCATTTTCGTAGTACTTTAAAAAATGACTGAATTCAAGCGCAGCCACTCTTTGTAAAACTTCCTCTTTACTTACATCAGCAAATTTTTCAATCAGGTCTGGCATATAAGTTTCGTAATCGCCATGGGTAACATCTGCTTCCATCAGTTTTTCCATAAAATGAAAGAACTGCTTGCGGCAAACTTCTTTACCCGATGGTACGTCAACTTTATGAAACTGAGCGTTAATCATTCTTTCCAAAGACTTAATCTTATAGCTCTCTCTGCTGTGGCAGATAGATAAACAAATTCCTGTTTTACCTGCACGGCCTGTACGTCCGCTGCGGTGAGTATACACTTCCATATCATCGGGCAATTCGTAATTGATAACATGGGTAATACCATCCACATCAATACCTCTTGCCGCCACATCAGTAGCAATTAATAATTGCAAATTCTTACTGCGGAAACGTCCCATTACTTTGTCACGCTGCTGCTGACTTAGATCGCCATGCAATGCTTCAATTTCATAACCGGCTTTTGAAAGCTTCTCAGAAATATCATGAGCATCGGCCTTGGTACGGGTGAAAATTATAGCATACATACCAGGGTTGAAATCTATCAAGCGCTTTAAGGCTTCATAACGGTTATGGGCGGGCACTACAAAAAACTGGTGATCAATATTTACATTACCACTGTTTTTACGGCCTACGGTTACTTCTTTGGGCGTATCCATATAGTTACGAGATATAGCTCTCACTTCGGGTGGCATAGTAGCACTGAATAACCAGGTGCTTTCTCTGTTGATTGTATTCTTCAATACAAAATCAATATCATCTCTAAAGCCCATGTTCAACATTTCATCAGCCTCATCAAGTACTACATATTTTACTTTTTGTAAATCGATAGCTTTTCTTTCAATCAGATCAATCAAACGACCCGGTGTTGCTACAACTATATGTACACCTTTTTTAAGGTTACGTATCTGCATCATAATAGATGCACCACCATATACCGCTTCGGTGAAAACACCACGGCTGTGTTTTTTATAGGTCTCCAAATCGTTGGTGATTTGCAAACATAATTCACGTGTAGGGCAAACGATTAACGCTTGCGGATGACGGTTTTCTACTTCAATTAATTGTAATAATGGTAAACCAAAAGCTGCGGTTTTACCGGTTCCTGTTTGTGCCAGGCCGATAAAATCGGTAGTGCCCGATAATAAAACCGGGATGGCTTTTTCCTGTATTTCTGTTGGGGTTTCAAATCCCAGGTCGGTAACAGATTGTACCAACTGTTCGTTCAGGCCTAAGGCCTCAAATGCATTCATGTAAATTGTTTTGCGATAGCCACATGTAAATTCCGGTATTCAAATACGCCGGGTGTCATGCTTTGGCTGTTTCTTTAGATGGGCTTCTCCTGACCCTGTCGGCTTTAACAAACTCCGACAATGGTTGTTTGTTCTTTAACCGATGAATAACTAATGTTCAACAGCAACTGAGCATGTCATGTAATTCTCAGTTTTTAAATAATGGGCGCAAAGGTAGGCTTTTTATGTCTAATTCGTGCATTAATGTGGTTTTATTATTCAAATGAATTGCCGATAACATATGTGGCTACTGTATTTCACCGTTTATTAAACTAATTTTGGTTTTCAGCATCTAAGTATCGCCCAACTCAACCTTATGTATAAATTTTTATTTCTGCTGATATTTTCATTTGTCGGTTCAGCTGCTGTTGCCCAGCAGTTAGATTCGCTGAGTAAGGAAGATATACGTTTACTTGATTCGATGTTTAACAATGATGAGTTTATTAAACTGATGATGAAAAAAGAAAGAAGTTATGTTGATGTGAGTATTGGTATGGGTAACCGAACCTTCAGTATTAATAATAATGCTTTAAATGCAGGGCAGGCGCAAACTGATAAAATATATTACACACCGGGGGTTAGTTACTTTCATAAAAGCGGATTAGCACTTTCCCTAAGCGGATATATAGCGGATGATAATGGAAAATTAAAAATGTACCAATACGCTATCAGTCCTTCTTATACATATAGTAATAAAAAATTTACCGCAGGTATTTCCTATACCCGTTTTATAGAAGGCTCAAATGCAGGGTTTGATATCAGCCCTTTTAAAAATGATTTTTATGCTAGTGCCGTGTATAAGAAAACATGGATACAGCCCGGCGTTTCTATTGGTTATTCATTTGGCAAACAGAAAGAGTATTTTGATACTGCATTTTGGTTTTTAAATCGTGTCAGGCATATAAGAGACACTATAACTACAAAACTAAGCAGCTTGTCTGTAACATTATCAGCTGCGCATGAATGGAGTTTTTATAAGTTGTTTGGTAAAAAAGATGCGCTGAAACTGAGGCCGGTTCTTATGTTGAATGGAGGGTCGCAAAAATGGGTAACTTCACATTCAAACAATTTTATTGACCGAAGGCCATTTGTACAGAATTATCTTAAAAGAAGATTTGGTGATGGTACCAGCAAAGCAAAATTTGAGGTTCAGTCTCTTGCATTTTCTGCAGCCGCAACATATTTCTTTGGAAATTTTTATCTGCAACCACAACTATACCTCGATTATTATTTACCAACAACCACCGAAAAAAAGTTAATATCTCTGTTTTCGCTCACTGCGGGTTTTTCTTTCTATTAATTATTGGGTAGCTTTAGCAAAGCTTTTATACTAAACTCTCTTAACAAAAGTTTGTAAATATATTATTGCCGTTGGCATGTTACTTGAAGCATTCCTGCTAACTAAAAATATTTAATTTATGAAAACAAGACTCTTAATCCTGGCCGTTTTCAGCATCATGGGCACAGCTGCTTCGGCGCAAAAATTTCATATCGGCGCAAAGGCCGGTGCAAACATCAACAAGCTTACCGGTAAATCTTTCAGCGACGAATTTTCTTTTGGGTATCATGTTGGGGGATTTTTCTCGGTGGGACTGGGCAAAAAATTTGCCATTCAGCCCGAAGTTTTATTCAACCAGATAAATGTAGATACATCGAGTCAGTTTAGTGCGGTGTATAAATTTAATCAGGTAGATAAAGTGCAGCTGAAGTATTTAAGTGTTCCCATCCTGCTAACCTACAAGCCGGTAAAGTTGCTCACGTTGCAGGCTGGCCCGCAATTTGGTGTGTTGATGAACAAAAGCAAAACTTTACTTGAAAACGGACGTGATGCTTTTAAAGCAGGCGATTTTAGTTTGCTTGCTGGCGCCCAGTTAAATTTAGGGCACTTGAATATTTACGGACGATATGCGGTTGGATTAAGCAATCTAAACGATATAGATAGTAAAGAAAAGTGGCAGAGCCAGAGTTTTCAGATTGGCCTGGGACTTACGTTATAATGATCAGGGACGTATGATGGAGAGAGAGCCATCGGCGTTCCATTTTACAATGGCAGAAGGAATGGCTTCTGTTACATCATCCTGGCGGTGTTGCACTATATAGTCAACACCGTTTTTTATTTCGATATCAATATCATTAAAATTTGCTGCCGCCGGATAGCCAGATAAATTTGCAGAAGTAGATACGATAGGTTTTCCAAAAAGCTTAATCAGCTTGCAGCAGAACGGATCTTTTACAATGCGGATAGCAATGCTTCCGTCTTTATTGATGAGATTATTGGCCAACCCTTTTGCATCTTCATAAATAACGGTTGTGGGTTTGCTGATGCCTTTTATATAATCAGATATTTTTGGATCTGCCTGCGAAACATATGCAGGAATTTCTTTTTCATCAGCCAGCAACACAATCATACTCTTACCATCTTCCCTTTTTTTAAGGGCATAAATTTTTGCAACGGCTTCGGCATTGGTAGCATCGCAACCTATACCCCAAACAGTATCGGTTGGGTATAGGATGAGCCCGCCTTTATTTAAAAACTGCAAACAATTGTCTATATCGTCGTTAAATGGCATCATAAAGATTTATATAAATTCATAACAGCACCGGCTGTATTTTGGGTTGAAAATTTTTCGGCGTGTAAAATTCCTTTTTCAATCATTGCATTTCTGAGCATCGTATTGCCAGCAACTGATTTTATGGCATCTGCCATTTCATCTACGTCGTTTGGATTTACGTATAATGCGGCATCGCCACCAGTCTCCGGCATGCAACTTACATTAGATGTTATTACCGGCAAGCGGCTGCACAATGCTTCCAGTACGGGTATGCCAAATCCTTCATAAATACTTGGATAAATCATCGCTGTTGCCATTTGATAAATGGCCGGAAAATGAGCAGATGATTTAAAGCCGGGATTCTCTGCGGCTGATTGTTCGGATAAGAAAATAACCTGTTCTATCATTCCATTTTCGGCAATAAAATTTTTTACCTTTTGTTTGTAAGCGCCGCCATTGCCAATTACAACGAGGGATAAAGAATTGTTAAGCAGTTTCAACGCCCTGCATATCTGTAGTAAATTTTTCCTTTCAATAATGGAGCCTACATACAAATAATAATTGCCGGGCAAGTTATACAAGCGGCGAATTTCTTCTTTTTTATCAGAAGAAATAATTTCATTAAATGCGAGGTTACAACTCTGGTAGCAAACGGTGATTTTTTCTTCGGGTATCTTATAGAACTCAACAATGTCTTGTTTCGTTTGCTGGCTTATGGCAATAATTTTATCAGCATTTATGCAGGCGTTTTTGAATTTTTTTCGGTAAATCATCCGGTCAATGGAACTGTATTGTACGGGGTATCGTTCAAAAATAAGATCGTGTATAGTAACAACCGACTTGATTCCCATTTTCTCAATGCCAAAAGGTATTTCATGGCTTAGGCCGTGATAAATATCAATTTTATACTTCTGCAAATCTTTTTTAACCCAGTTGCTGCGCCACGCAGCTTTAAATAATGATGCAGGAAAATGTTTGGGATTTACAATCCCCAGATTTTTAAATTCCTCCGCATTAAAAGCATCTGTAGTTTTTGGCGCAAATAAATAATAATTATTGCCGGGATAATAAGCAGCCAGCGACGAAATAAGCGTACGACTGTAATGCCCCAGCCCAGTTGAGTTTTGAAATGCCCTTTTTGCATCAAAGCCAATATTCATAAAACAAATATACTAAGCAGCGCATGAATAGCGCTTTATTGTTTCGTTCTCGTATTTCTGTTTTAATTTAGCACAAAAAAACATGAAGGATTTAATATTGGAAGCCTGGAACGATCGGGCACTTCTTAAAGAAGTAAAATATGCAGAAGCTGTAAGGGCCGTAATTGAAGAAGTAGATAAGGGACGCTTAAGAACTGCGTCGCCAACTGATAGCGGTTGGGAGGTTAACGAGTGGGTTAAACAGGCCATTCTCATGTACTTCGCCATACAGCAAATGGAAACATTTACTTTGCCTCCTTTTGAGTTTTATGACAAGATGAAACTGAAATCGGATTATGCGTCGTTGGGTGTAAGGGCCGTGCCACATGCAGTGGCCAGGTATGGCGCCTTTTTAGGCCGCAATGTGGTGCTGATGCCGAGCTACGTAAACATTGGTGCTTATGTAGATGAAGGCACCATGGTTGATACCTGGGCAACCGTAGGCAGTTGTGCACAGATCGGCAAGGGGGTACACCTGAGTGGTGGCGTGGGTATTGGCGGTGTGCTTGAGCCTTTGCAGGCCAGTCCGGTTATAATAGAAGATGGTTGTTTTATTGGCAGTCGTTGCATTGTAGTGGAAGGTGTACGGGTTGAGACAGAAGCAGTGCTTGGTGCCAACGTGGTATTAACGCAATCCACAAAAATAATTGATGTTAGCGGTAGCGAACCCATAGAAATGAAAGGCATTGTACCGTCAAGAAGTGTGGTGATACCTGGCAGCTATAACAAAAAATTTCCGGCGGGTGAGTTTGGTGTTGGCTGTGCACTTATTATAGGGCAGCGCAAACCTTCAACCGATTTAAAAACAAGTTTAAATGATGCACTGAGAGATTTTAATGTTTCGGTATAAGGATTTGGAAATTTGGTGATTTGAAAATTTGAAAATTCACTTACATTTGCCGTCCATCTTCAAATCAACTAATTTTCAAATTGGTTAATTGTACTGCCCAGGTGGCGAAATTGGTAGACGCACTGCCTTCAGGTGGCAGCGTTCGCAAGGATGTGCTGGTTCGAATCCAGTCCTGGGCACCTAAAAGGACAAATCATATAGATTTGTCCTTTTTCTTTTAATCTCCTTTTAATCTCGTTTTAACCCCTCCTAAAGACTGCTGTATTAGATTTATTGTAAGGCAAATGGTTTTTACAACCGGTACCCAAAAGCAACATGTAGAAACAATCAAACAGGCGCCCGCTATTACAACAAGATTTTTTTATTATAAAAACCAAAACTAAACATCATGGAAAAATTCACAACAGTTGGACAGAATTTCTGGGATTCGATGAACGTAATGTGGTATAAAATATTTGAAACATTACCAGGTATTTTAATTGCATTAATTATTATGCTGATAGGCTGGTTGGTAGCCAGAAGCTTAAGTTACCTTATATATAAAGGCATTCAGTTAAGCAAGGTTGAAAAATTTACCAGCAAGGCTTTGGGCAAAGATGTTTCTAAAAAAACTGATGAAAGCATCAGCCTTGCAACAGTAGCTCGTACAACGGTATATTGGACAGTTATTTTGTTATTTGCCGTTTTTGCATCTGAAACACTTGGCTGGACAGTGGTTACACAGGAATTAAGCAATCTGGTGGCCTATTTGCCTAGATTATTCAGTGCAGTAGTCATATTTGTTATCGGTTTGTACCTTGCCGGTTTTATCCGCAAGGCAATTAATGCCGCAATAAATACCATGGGTATTCAGGCGTCGTCTTTTGTAAGTACGGTGGCTTATTATATTATCATGGTACTTGTTTCCATTACGGCATTAAACCAGGCAGGTATTGATACCAGCGCTGTCACTTCAAACTTTGTAGTCATTATTGGTTCGGTGTTTCTTGCATTTGCTTTGGCTTTTGGCCTTGGTGCAAAAGATATTATCGGTAATATGGTTGCCGGGATATTTACCCGCAGGCATTTTCAGATCGGCCAACGCATAAAAATTGACGGTATGGAAGGGACAATCGATAAAATGGACTCGGTAAATATTACACTTAATACTGGTGCTAAAACATTGGTAATACCGGTAAAAAGATTGGTTGAAGAAACCGTTGAGATTATCAGCGAAACACAACAATAAGAGCTACAGCATTGATGGCAGCCTGTGGAGGCTGTCACCAATATTTAAACTGTCTGCATAACAACTTGATAAGGCTGGCGTGTTTGTAGATGGCAACAATATAATTTTTAATTGCACTGCGGCTTGTTTAAAAATTGCCATCTTGAATGTTATCTTGCATAACAGCAAAAGGTAAATATTAATAACCGGCAGTAGATTGCCGGTGACAGCTGCAGAACTAATTGGTTAAGATTTAAAACAACAAAGATTGATGAAAAAAATATTTATGGGTGTAGCAGTACTGATGATTACCGGTACTGCTTTTGCTCAAATGCAAACTGTGCAGTTTAACGCAAAGAAAATGCAGTTTGATGATGGACGGGAATTGCCTGGAGCTAAAGCTTTTATAGTTACCACCGATGCATTAGACGATGTGGGGATGGTAAAAATGCAGATTTCGGATGCGCCTTTTAAAAAGAATAAAATACTGTACGAAGCAATATGGAAAAGAAAAATTGGCGATAAAAGCCAGACTGCTACACTTCCCAATCACAATAAACTCAGAAGCGGCAGAAGTTACAATTTTCGTTTTTTATATTACCGTAAAGTGGATGTCGGTGAGCGTGGGCAAATTGCCAGCATGCTTACCAAAACATGTCATGCGCTATTGCAAAGTATGGTTAAAACCAAAGGCAATAGTTACAGATTAATTGTAAGTCCGGATGATGTGTATGCATCACTGAATGATATGCTGGCTGATGGTATGATTAATTATGAAACAAAAACGGATATTACCAAACCGGCTTTTTCGAGCATAGTGTTGAATTTGCTGGAAGCTGTTAACCACTCTAAGTCAGTGGCTGGCAAAGATGGTGATGTTAAAAATGACCAGATGGATGGGCTTAAAAATCAACTGCAAAACGAGGTTGAAATGATAAGCAATAGTTATGAATATATGATTGTTGAAAATATTACCGTACCTGATTATCCGGTTGAAAGGTCGAAAAATTATTTGGCGCTTAATGTGGGCTATGGCGGGATATACAGATCGTATGAGAATTCTAATCTGGATTATTTTTCGGGTCCATATGTTGGCGTTAGTTTTCCATTGGGTAACAAATCATTTAGCGGCAGGTTTTGGAATAATGCGTCTATATCGGCAGGGATATACCTTACCGATTTTAAAGTGTCGGATTCGGTAAAATATACGGGTCCCGTTGTTAAGAAGCCAATATATGCTGCTTTTGGATACCGGATTTTTAACTACCTGCGTGTACATGCAGGGACAACGATTGTAGAAAAAATTAACAGCAGCAGCAACGATAAAGCTGTATACTTTCAGCCCTTTGTTGGGCTTAGTCTGGAGTTGAATATTTGGTTAGGCGTGGGTAAAAAATAAAGTTTCAAAAAAATGACTGGTTTATATAAATATATTGTTGGGTTACTGTTTTGCATGAGTTTTACTGCGTTAGCAGAAGCACAATCGTATCAACGATATGGTAACAGCCTGAGAATTCAATACGGTGTATTTCAATACAATAGTAATAAAAGTGAATTCATAAAAGAAGGCAATAATAATTTTTTAAGTGGCGGCATCACTTATCGTCGTCAGTTAGGAAGACTATCGGGGCTTAATTTAGCTGCAAAATATTATCAATGGAAATTAATAGACAGCAGTGAGCTTAGTTCATATGCTGCGCAGATAATGTACGTATTGCATGCAGGCCGTATCAGTAAAAACTGGAAACTGAACAGGATAACACCCTATGCCGGTTTTGGAATTGGCATACAGCAGCATCACCTGAAAAATGCAACAGGTTTAGACTCTGTGTTTAATAAATTATATATTCCTTTTGAAGTAGGTATTTTATATAACATATCGCCACGCTGGTCGCTAGGTGTTTTTGGTGAGTACAAATTGTCAACCAGTTCCGATATCAAAAATCTCTCAAGCACATCGCAAGGTAAAATGGATATCGTGAATTCTGCAGGCGTTGTGCTTGCATGGCATTTTGGTAAGAAGACGAGAAAGAAAACTTATTCGCCTGTTATTTTTACCAACCCGTCTCTGGCACCTGTTATCAACAAAACAACTAATGCTGATAACGTGGATACGGTAGTAGTATTTAAGAAAATTATTAAAAAGGAAAAAGAAAGAGTTAAAAATTACGAAAGCAAGAAAGAATTAAAACAATTAAAAGACAGTACCAGAAAACTTATCGCTGTTTCGCAAGACAGTCATGCGACTTTGCCAGACACTGGCGCAACTAAGATAAAAGCCGGAACAAAAGTAAAGACAACTAAAATTGCAGATAGTTCAGTTTTGAAAACAGACTCGTTGATTAAGAAGAAAAAACAGACTGTAATAGAGAAAAGCGGAAAACTGGCTGTAGATAGTATCAATGTTAATGCCGGAGAAAATGAACCGATTGAAAAAGTTGCGGTAGATTCTCCGTTTAATAAGATGGCAGATAAACCGAAACAAAAGCCGGCAGCTGATAAAGCGGGTGAGATTGAAGCAAAAAGAAGTGATTTAGTTAAGAAAAACACTGAGGAATCTGATTCATTAAACACTAGGACAAATGAGCTTAATGGACAGATTAAAACGCTGCGACAGGAAATTAACACAAAGCAATCTGGAATAGGCGACAATATAGTACTACAGCCAATTGAAATTAAAAGCACCGACAATGCATCCGTAAGGAAGTTAAAAAATGCTTACAATAAGCTTAACCAAAAAATTGAAACTAATTATTGGGAGGGCCGAATGAAAGAGCTTGAATTTGAGAAAATGAAAACGGAGTCGGAGAAACTGAAGAATAAAATAAGCTTACTCGCCGAAGAAAATGACATTGCATTTGAAGAGCTGGAAGTACTGTTTAACAGGGTAAATGATTTACAGACAGATTTAGATATTGAGAAAGAAAAAAGAAACTATGCAGCAATTGAGACTGTTCCAGGCAGCAAAGTCGATTTACAGCGACAGCTTGATTCGGCCCTTTCGGAACTGAAAAAAAATAAGCAAATACAAGCGCCGGATAAAAAGGTTGTTGCCGTTAAAATTAAAAAAGAGCCTGTAAAGAAAGTGCCTGAAATCACCGCTGTTGATGAACCCGAGCCCGAAAAAGCCAAGGAGTCAGTAAAAGCAGTAAGTAAAACTGCTGCAGTAACTAAAGCTACTCCCAGTAAAGCCAAGGAAATCAAGGCTTTGTATACCGCTCCCAAAGTTAAGCGTGACGTAGCAAATATTGATTTAAGCAAAAGTGTAGAAGTATATACGGTACTTTTTGATTTGAATTCTTCAACTATAAATCCGTTTTATATAAAGGAGCTAGTGAAGACTTTGAACAATAATGTGCCCGAAGGAGAAGCTTATATATTACTTTCGGGCTATACCGATAAAAGCGGCAACGTGGCTTTAAACAACAAGTTATCACAAAACCGCATTAGCGCAGTAAAAAGGACTTTGATAAATGCCGGAGTGCCTTCTGAATTGATTGAAGAAAACAATGTGGGAAGCGAAGAAGCTACTGGTTTTGTAAGCCAAAACGACAGAAAAGTAATTATACGATTAATTAATAACTAAAACCAAACATGGAAGAAACAAACAAAACAACAGAAGCATCTGAGGAAAATGTAAGCACAGATAATGCTGAACAGAAAGCAAATCCCGAAACGAAGGATACTGGGAAAGGAATAAAAGTCTTTAATTTTTTTAAGAGGAATCCTGTTTTATTTACAGCCCTCATAGGCCTGCTGGCAGTGGTGGCCGTATACTTTTGGAAAGATATACAGGGTGAAAACAAGCGTGCGGCGATGGAAGAAATGGCCATTGCCCAACTTAAAACTAACAATGAAACTATGCTTAAACTGATGGCCAAACCATTGGTGTGGAGCATACGCACTGAAATGTTGCGTGGCAATATGGAACAGGTAAATATTTATACTAACGAATTGGTAAAAGAGAAAAATTTCGATTTCATATATATGGTAGATCCGGAGGGTACAATCATTGTATCAACGGATAAAAAACTTGAAGGTCAGCCTGTAGGCAGCCGGGTTGAAGAATCACTATTAAAAACAGACTCGGTTGTGGTGGTGAATAATGCCGCAGGTATGTTAACCATGGCAGCGCCGGTAATGGGTTTTGATAAGCGATTAGCTGTGATTATAATGGATTATGCAGCGCCGGGTTTTAAAAAAGACAATAAGGAAACATTAAAAATTCAAGATAAAAAATAAACAACATGAAGAAGATAAAATTGTTATTGCTGTTTGCAATAGTTATTTCCTTACAATCGAATGCACAAACATACAAAATTGATACCTCCGAAATAAGTTATGAAAACAAGCTGCGTCCCTGTTTTGATGTAAAATATGATGCATCGGCAAAAACAGTAAAAAAAGCCTGGGACGATTTTTTTAAAAAATATTACAGCGTTAAAGTAAAGGGGATTGGGTTATTGACAAATAAAGATATTATCACTGGTACCGATGTAACTATTGCGGCCATTTCTGATAAGCGGATGGACATGTACGCCCGTGTTATTGATGTGGCAGGCGGCTCGGAGCTAAAATATTTTATGAGTTTTGGGTACGATTTCTTTTTAGGCCCTAAAGATTACCCCGCCGAATTTGGTGGTATGAAAAAGATACTCAATGATTTTAGTGTTGAGTTTTTAACTGACTACTACGGTTCGGAGGCGTCACGTATTACTAAAGAGATAAAAGGACTCGAAAAAGACATTAAAAAGAATAACAAAAGTATAAAGAAGAATAACCGGACTGCCGGCAAAAAATCTACCGAAGTAGCAAGCGGTCTGGAAGCAAAAAATACATCTATGGATATGGAGAACGATCGATATAAATCCAAGATACAAGATCTGGTAAGGGAAATTGAACAGATTAAGGTAAAACAAGCCGGGGTAACCCGCAATTAATTGCGTAAATTTAGACATTGCAGCTCTATCGCTGTGTTGTAAAGTACAAAGATTATTTTTTTAACTAAAAACTAAGAAAAATGGAAAAGAGTAAGATTGAAAAGATGCAGGATATCCAGCTTAAACTGGAAGATATCCATAATTCGCAGGCAAGTTTAATTGAGAAGATAGCGCATGTTTTGGTTGAAATGTATAGTGAGCCAGACGAAGTGCTCCAAAAACAATTGGATAAAGTACATACTAATGCGTCTGAAAATGCCACACTTACTTTATCAATGAAGGAAGATTACCAGATGAAGATTAATCGTGAAATAAATGAAAATAGTTAATACGACTGCGGAGTTTTGAAATTCAAATTCCTATTTCTGACACTAAAATTAACCTGATTGTTGTTAACGATCAAATGACTGAAAAAGTAACGACGTTAGATCTGGAGCTATTGGCTGAATTTGCACAGCGTAAAAGAATTTCGGCATTGTTCTTCGCCGATTCGGGTTTTCAAAATGCCTTTGTCTAATTCGGGCAATTCAAAAAATACTATATTGGTGGGAATATTTTATTTATTTTTCGTAAAAATCATACATGTCAGGACTGGTTAAAGGCAAAGCAAATTTTGGAACAGCACCGGTATTCTTAACTGCAATAAGTACCATATTGGGTGCTGTTATGTTTTTAAGATTTGGCTTTGCAGTGGGTAGTGTGGGTTTTTGGGGCACACTTGCTATTATCGTCATCGGGCATTTGGTTACCATTTCTACAGCCATGGCACTGGCCGAGATTGCCACTAATCAAAAAGTAGAAGGTGGTGGCGAATATTTTATCATCTCCCGGTCATTTGGACTAAATATTGGCGCAGCCATTGGCATTACGCTTTACTTGTCGCAGGCTATCAGTATTGCATTTTATATCATCGCTTTTGCCGAATCTTTCGATATGGTAAAGCCGTTTCTTGAAGCAAAACTAGGTTTGGTAATTGCCGATAACCGGGTCTTTAGTGTACCTGCACTTTTATTATTGATATGGTTGATGTTAACTAAGGGCGCCGACCTGGGTGTGAAAGCTTTGTATTTTGTAGTTGCAATTTTATTTTTATCCTTGATATTTTTCTTTCTGGGCGATTCGGGTTACAACCCGGCAAATGCAGGTTTGAATTTGGAAAAAACTGCAAAAGCGTCACCGGAATTATTTTATGTATTTGCCATTATTTTTCCGGCATTTACCGGTATGACGGCCGGAGTAGGCCTTTCAGGCGATCTAAAAGATCCCAAAAAATCGATTCCGCTGGGTACATTAGCAGCTACCATATTCGGCATGATTGTGTATGTTTTCATTGCATGGAAACTGGCTCATTCAGCATCACCAGCAGACTTAGTTAGCGACCAGCTTATCATGAGCAAGATTGCCATTTGGGGGCCAATCATACCCATAGGCTTAGCCGCAGCAACCATTTCCTCGGCACTGGGCTCGTTTATGGTAGCACCCCGTACACTACAAGCACTGGCAGGTGATAGAATATTCCCGGGCAAACTTTCCAATTACTGGATATCACGTGGTAAACCTATAACCAACGAACCTCGTAATGCTACTTTACTCACCAGTGTAATTGCGCTGGTCTTTGTGTTAATGGGTGATGTGAATGTGGTAGCTGAAGTAATATCTATGTTCTTTATGGTTACCTATGGTTCTTTATGTTTAATTTCTTTTCTGCAGCATTTTTCTGCCGATCCGGCTTACAGGCCTTCTTTTAAATCAAAGTGGTATCTCTCATTACTCGGTGCGGTGCTTTGTATATTTTTGATGTTTAAAATGAACCCTGGGTACGCATTGGCGGCAGTTGTGGTGATGGTGCTTTTATACCTGTACCTCAGTTTTATTAATAAAAATGCAACAGGGCTAGCTAATATTTTCCAGGGCGTAATTTTTCAGGCAACCAGGCAGTTGCAGGTGTTTTTACAGAAGTCGCATAAGGATTCAAAGGAAGAGAGCTGGCGGCCTTCGGTTGTTTGTATCTCGCCGGATTCATTTAAAAGATTGTCGGCTTTTTATATGATGAAATGGATATCGCACCGGTACGGCTTTGGTACGTATATTCATTTTCTAAAAGGATATTATTCTGTTGAATCAAAAAAAGAAGCAGATGAATCATTAGCTAAACTTATTCATGTTACCCATCAAACCCGCAGTAATATCTTCTTAGATACCATTATCAATCCGTCCAATACCGGAGCTATAGTGCAGGCTTTACAATCTACCAGTATATCGGGTAAGGATAATAATATGCTGTTGTTTGAATTTAAAAAGGGGGAGAGAACATGGCTGGCAGATATTATTGATAATCATGCACTGATTACTACCGCTGGTTTTGATCTTTGTATCCTTGCCAGTTCTGATAAAGAATTTGGGATAAAAAAAGAAATCCATATCTGGATGACGCAGGATGACTATGATAACGGCAGTTTGATGATTCTGCTTTCATATATCATTCTCGGTCACCCCGATTGGAAAAAAGGCGAAATAAAAATATTTGCACTGTACTCAAAAGAAAATGCACAAACCGAAAAAGAGCACCTGCTAAAACTTACCGTAACGGGTCGTTTGCCAATTTCTGCCAACAATATAAAAATTGTAGTGCCCGAAGAAGGAGTGAGCAAGAAGGGAATGATTAATAAGCATTCTGTTGATGCAGACCTTACCATCATTGGTTTTCATGAAAACCTGTTAGACGGCAAGGGTGCTGAAGTATTTGAAGGTTATGATGATATTGGCACTATCCTGTTTTTAAGTACCTTAGAAAAGAAAAATATTTCGTAGTACTTCCCTCCTGCATAGTTAGCTTTTTAATCAGATTTTAATACCCTTTTAATTTGCCTATAAAGTTGAAAGGGTACATTTGTTTGTAAACCTGAAGATATTTCTAACGCAACTTGCCTAATAAATACAGTACATGAAAAAAAGATATTTTAACCGGAAAATAAAGCAAAGAGCAAAAAACAACCTGAAAAAAAATGCTGGCAGAAAGAAGCTGATGCTGAAACGGTTTGGCGGGGTTTTGAATGCCTCTGTAGTAATGGAGAACCGCAATGCAAGTGCCGCAGCGGCTGCAACCGAAAAGAAAGAAATTATATGAAAACGAAATCCACCCTTAAAAATATATTGTTACCAACCGATTTTTCGGCGCTGGCGGGCAATGCCATGGCAACTGCCATTGAAATGTGTAAACGGCATGATGCCCATTTGCATATTATGCACGTGGTGGAAAACAGGTTGATGATAGCGCCTCCGGAAGCAAATGTTCCAGTTTTTTATGTTGTGCCGGAAATGGAGAAAGAAGGGCGTGATAAACTAGAAGTATTAGCAAAAAAAATAACCAAGAAACATCAAATAAAAATTACAAGGCACCTTGGATATGGTAACCCAGGCGATGCTATAAGGGATAAAGCTATAGAGCTTGGTTGCGAATTGATTGTATTAGGAACACACGGAGCGTCCGGCTTTAGGGAATTGTTTATCGGCAATACCGCTTATTCACTAATAAAAAATACCACTATTCCTGTGCTTACCATACCAAGTAAAAAGAAGGCGAACGAATTTAATAAAATTCTTTTCCCTATCAGGGCGGCAAAAGGCATTTTAGAAAAATATGATTTTATTGTACCGGTCATAGAAAAAAATAAAGCTGAACTCATTATTATAGGATTATCGCTCAGCAGCGAAATATTTAATGTGGACGACCGTAAGAAAGAACTGCTGCAGCTTGGCAAATCGCTTGGTATGAATTCCACGAGGTTTAAATCGGAGTTTCATGTGTGTAAAAATTACGCTAAAAAAGTGTTAGAAGTTGCTAAAAAAAGCAAAGTAGATTTGATAGTTATTAATGCCACCTTGGATTATAACTGGAGTGAATTTTTTGTAGGTCCTTATGCACAGCAGATTGTCAATCATGCCCAGGTGCCGGTATTAAGCATACGTGAAATACCCGAAATGATCGAGGAAAAAAATCAGTAGTAAAAAAACTTAAAAAAAATACGGGATAAAACCGATAGCAGATAACTACTCATTTTCCGGGCTTAATTTTGTAACTTACCAATAAACAGAAATCAAAAAAAAACAATAAAATAAATTTATGGATGAAGCAATAATTGAAGTGAGGAGTTTAACAATAGAGGATTATAAATCACTTAAATCGGCTATGATACAGGCTTATGCAAGCCTTGGAGGTCATTACTGGAAAGAGGAGTCAATACAAAAGTTAATAAATAAATTTCCCGACGGGCAGATTGTATTAACCTACGATGGTAAAGTGGCAGGCTGCGCTCTGTCTATAATAGTAGACTACGATAAATTCGGCGACAATCACACCTATCGTGAAATAACCGGCAATTTCAGTTTCGAAACTCATTCGGGCAAAGGAGATACCATGTACGGTATAGAGGTTTTTGTACACCCCGAGTTTAGAGGTATGCGGCTTGCCCGGCGTTTATATGATGCCCGGAAAACACTTTGCGAAAATATGAATCTGAAGATGATTATTGCAGGCGGACGAATTCCCAAGTACGGTATGTATGCCGAAGAGATGAAACCCAAAGAGTATATTCAAAAAGTTAAAAACCGTGAGATATTTGATCCAACACTTACTTTTCAGCTTGCCAACGACTTTCAGGTAAAAAAAATATTGCGTAATTATTTACCCGAAGATGAGGAGAGCAGGGGCTTTGCCACATTGCTTATCTGGCATAATGTGTATCACGATTCAGAGAAAAGTATTATACTGCGTAAAAAAGATATTGTACGTATAGGATTAGTGCAGTGGCAGATGAGGCCGTATCATAACTTAGAAGATTTTTTAGTTGCCGTGGATTATTTTGTGGATGCAGTAAGTGATTACAAGTCAGATTTTATTCTGTTTCCCGAATTATTTAATGCGCCGCTTATGGGGAAGTTTAACGACATGGATAGCCGCCATGCAATTAAAGAGTTGGCACAATTTACCAAACCCATTATTGAAGCCATGAGCAAAATGGCTGTATCTTATAATGTTAATATCATTGCCGGCAGTATGGCTGAGGTTATTGATGATAAAGTATATAATGTATCCTATGTGTTACAACGCAATGGTAAGATAGACAGTGTTTCTAAAATCCATATCACACCTTCGGAAGAAGACGACTGGCATATACAGGGCGGTAATGTTATTAAAGTTATTGACACCGATGCCGGAAAGATTGGCGTGCAGATATGTTATGATGTTGAGTTTCCGGAAATGACCAGAAAACTTGCCCTCGAAGGTATGCAGATATTATTTGTTCCTTTTTTAACTGATACACAGAACGCTTATAACCGGGTTCGTTTTTGTGCCCAGGCAAGGGCGATTGAAAACGAGTGTTTTGTTGCTATAGCCGGTAATGTAGGCAACCTGCCTAAAGTAACAAATATGGATCTGCAGTTTGCGCAGTCGGCGGTATTTACGCCCAACGATTTTTCGTTTCCGGTAACGGGTATTAAAGCCGAAGCAACGCCCAATACAGAGATGATTGTGGTAAGTGATGTAGATTTGTCGTTGCTTACAGAATTACACAATTACGGCAGTGTGCAAACATTAAAAGATAGACGATTGGATCTATATCAGTTGAATTTTACAGAAACTATAACGGAAGAGGTAAAGGCCGATGACGTAGTAACGATTAAAAAAGGTAGTACTGAGGTATTGGTAGTAAAAAGCTAAATTCGTCAAAAAGTTTTTATTATGAATTGGTTTCAGAAGATTTTTAATATAAAGACCGGAACAGATTATAGTAAAACTGATAAGACTATAACTGATGGTATAGGTATTAAAGGTGCAAATGTATGGCTGATGATTTGTTCGGCTCTGCTTGCGTCAATTGGGCTGGATACCAATTCAACGGCTGTTATTATAGGGGCTATGCTTATTTCTCCTTTAATGTCGCCTATACTAGGTGTTGGTTATTCAATAGGAGTGCACGACAGGGAAATTTTTCTGCGTGCAATCAGAAACCTTGCGTATGCAACCTTCTTTAGCCTGCTAACAGCTTTTATTTATTTTCTGATCACACCTTTAGGCCAGCCAACTTCGGAAATACTAGCAAGAACGCAACCCACATTACTTGATATAGGTATTGCTTTTTTTGGAGGCGTGGCGGGTATCGTTTCATTATCAAGGAAAGAAACGACTATAGCCCTGCCGGGGGTGGCTATTGCCACTGCATTAATGCCCCCAATTTGCGTAGCAGGCTTTGGGCTGGCCACCGGTAGGTGGGAGATTTTTGGCGGCGCCTTTTATCTGTTCTTTATCAACTCGGCTTTTATTGCAACCTCAACCTATCTAATTGTAAGGCTTTTAAAATTTCCGATTAAGGATTATGTAGAGAAAGGGAAACAAAAGCGAGTTGCCCGTTATGCAATTTTAGTTTTAATTCTGGTTAGTGTTCCCAGTCTTTGGTTTTTATACACAGTGTATAAAAAAAATCGAACGCAGCACCTTATTCAAACTGAAATTATACAGGATTTTCACCTTAGGGGCAACGAAATTTTAAAATGGGAAACCGAAGACAGAGATTCTGTAATTATGATAAAAACATTTTTTTCGGGTACTCCTGTATCGGAAACTGATAAGCAATTTTATTCAGTTAAATTAAAAGAACTGGGGCTGAAAAATTATGATATCCAGTTTTTTCAAATGAACATTACAAAAATTGAAATGGATAAACTTAGTTCGGATATGACCGAGAATATTATGAAGAATATTGAACTTCAAAACAGCCGTTTCAGAGATTCGCTGCAGGAAATGTACAGGAATATTGATGAAGGATTGTTGTATGGGGAGGTTAAAGCTTTCTATCCAAATATTAATGCGTTGGGTGTAAGTAGACTTGAAATGAAAAGCGCCTCTAAAACAGATTCGGTGTGGACGGCTTTTCTTCAATGGGATACCCTTTCGGAAAAAATAAATAAAGAAGAAGCGGCAGGCAGTATCCGCAACTACCTTAAAAAAAGATTAAAAACCGATACGGTCTGGCTGCAGCAATCGAACCAGCAAAAAATTAAACCTTAAACCATGAATGAAATTTGGAATCAGAAAATATTTGAACTGGGTAGTTTTGTTTTAACGGTAGGCAAACTGGCTGCCGTTGTTTTTACCGTATTTATAACATGGTTGATTCTTTTGTTAATTAAAAAACACCTGATACATAAGAAAGAACGTACAAAAGGTGACCGTGCAAGGCGCTTGTCGCTGTACCAGTTGATCATGTATTTTATCTGGGTGTTGGTTATTTCAGTATCTATTAATATTATGGGTTTTGATATAACCTTGCTGGTAGCCGGTTCTGCGGCATTATTGGTGGGAATTGGTTTTGGTTTGCAGAATATTTTCAGCGATCTTATCTCGGGCCTGTTTATGCTGTTTGAGCGTAAAGTTAAAGTGGGCGATGTAATGGAAGTAGATAATATTGTGGGCAGGGTAGTGGCCATCAATCTTCGTACATCTGAATTGTTAACCCGTGACGGTTATAATATTATTGTACCCAATCATAAATTTATTACAGAGAACGTGGTTAACTGGAGCCATAACAGTTTCGATCGCAGATTTGAGATTCAGGTAGGCGTTAGCTACAGCAGCGATGTGGTACTGGTAACCAAAATTCTAATGGACTGCGCCATGAGCCAGAAGGAACTGATTAAAGCGAGTGAACATAAACCAAATGTGCGGTTTCAGGATTTTGGAGATAGTTCACTGGTGTTTTTACTCATGTTCTGGACCAGTGATATTTTTCCGGTAGAGCAGATAAAGAGTGAATTGCGTTATAAAATATTCCAGTCGTTCAGAGATCATAAAGTAGTGATACCATTCCCGCAACGGGATGTACATATTTTCAATTCCGATAAATAAAAAAAAGACATTACATAAAAAGCAGCTTCTGAAGCTGCTTTTTATGTAATGTACGTGGGTATAAACGCTGCTGTTAAGGCAACGGCAACAGATTTTTTTTATTTTGTGAACGCATCAAAAAATGATGAAAAGCAAAGGCTTTACTCTATTTTTGTTTTATGGAAGGAGTAAGTTCATATATATATATTATAGCGGCCTGCTTATTGGTAATTTTATCTTACCTGTTCAACCTGTTTTCTCAAAAAACCAGCATCCCGGCAGTTTTGTTACTCATTTTGTTTGGTATTGGATTAAGGGAGATTTTAGTTTATAACAACATATCCATAAAGATCCCCGCAAGCACTGTGGAAGTTTTTGGTATACTTGGATTGATTATGATTGTACTGGAAGCAGGGTTAGATGTAAGGGTTAGCCGAAAAAAAATAAAACTTATCAGGAACGCCTTTTTATCAGCATTCATCATTTTTGCTTTGTCGGCTGCTGCCTGTTCGGCATTACTCTATTATTATCTCGAAGAAGAATTTATACATTGCCTGGTTTACGCCATTCCCCTTTCGGTAGTAAGCAGTGCTATTGTTATTCCAAGTATTTCACATTTTGAGGAACGGAAAAAAGAGTTTTTGGTTTATGAAACATCTTTTTCGGATATCATAGGAATTATGCTGTTCAATTATGTAATTGCCGGTAACCTGCTGAAAGCGGGCAATATTGCCATGTTTTTTGGCTCAGTTGCGTTAGCATTGTTATTAAGTGTGGTGTTATCGATACTTATTTTATTTATGCTTACCAGAATAAAGACCAAGATTAGATTCTTTCTGGTGTTTGCTATGCTGATATTTTTATATGCAGGGGGCAAGATGCTGCACCTGCCTGCATTGTTCATCATTTTAATATTTGGGTTAATTGTAAGCAACTGGCAGCTACCGATATTTAAAAAGCTGTATAATTGGATGTCTTTTTCGCAGGTTACGGAAGTAGGCGCATTACTTCATTCATTAACTGCGGAAAGTAGTTTCCTTATTCGTACATTCTTCTTTTTTATTTTTGGGTTAACCATTGATTTAAGGTTGCTGGCAGATGTGGATGTAATTTTAACTGGCAGTTTGTTGGTAGTCATACTTTTTGTGATTCGCTTAATTTACCTGCGATTTTTTCTGCATGCCCATATTTTTCCTGAGTTGTTTTTTATGCCCAGAGGATTAATAACAATACTGCTGTTTTATAGTATCCCTGCAATGTATAAATTATCGAAATTCAATTCGGGTATTTTGTTTTTTGTGATTTTAACCACCAGTGTTATCATGATGATTGGCTCTATAAGTTATGGACGGCCTCAATTGCAAACAATTAATGATGATATCCCTTTTATAGTAAAAGAACCTAATGAAGAATAAATGGAAGAGATAAAAATTTTATTGATAGAGGATGAGAAAAAAATTGCCGATACACTTAGCAAGGGATTAAAAGAACTGGACTACCATGTTGAAACTGCTTACGACGGGAAAATTGGCTTACGGATATTTGAGTCGGGCAGCTTTAATATGATCATTACTGACATTAATCTACCTGGCATTAACGGCTATGACTTGTGCAAAGCCATCCGCAGCCGCAACCAGCATATCCCCATCATTATGCTGACTGCACTAAGTGCGACCGACGATAAAATTGAAGGTTTTGATGCCGGTGCCGACGACTATCTGGTAAAGCCTTTTGAATTTAAAGAACTACTTGCCCGGATACGTGCGCTGCTGAAGCGAACCATGAATCAGCAGTTACCTTCGGGTAATATATTAGCTGTTGCCGATCTGGAATTGGATGTGGATAGTAAAGAGGTTACCCGTGCAGGTAAGGCGATCAGTTTAACAGCCAAAGAATTTCAGTTGCTGGAGTATTTTATGCGAAACCGAAACAGGGTAGTATCCCGGGCAGATATTGCCGAAAGGGTTTGGGAACTCGACTTTGACACCAAGACCAACGTGATTGATGTGTATGTAAATTTTCTGCGTAAAAAAATTGACAAAAATTTTGAGCCCAAACTGATACATACACAGGTAGGTATGGGGTATATGATGAAGGAGAAGTAAACGCAAATGAGTATCAAATTTAAAATAGCATTTCTCTTTGCCATTCTGGTAACAATCATACTTACCATTGCCAGTGTTTCCGTTTATTTATTCAGTGTTAAAGAACGGCAAGATTCGTTTAAAGTAAGCCTGCGCAACCGTGCACTTAGTACAGCCAAAGTGTTTGCCGGCATTGCCGACAGCAATTATACTGTTTTACAGCGCCTGGATATGGCAGGTGTTGCTTCGTTAGAAAATAAAAGTATTACCATTGCCGGCCTCAACGGATTGCCTGATTACATGTTTACTGATGCCGACAGTGATTCTTTATTGCTGACCGAGAAAATAATCAGCCGCGTTAAAGCAGATTCAGAATATTATTTTACTTATCATGATAAAAAAGCACTCGCCATTTATCATGCGGACAGCTCGGAGAATTTTATAGTAGCCATTGCAGCCACCGATATCAACAGTCTGGAGTATCTGGATCAACTTAAAAGGATTTTACTGATTGCCATGTTATCTGCAGCTGTGCTGTCTTTTTTTACTGGGCTTTTGTTTGCGATTAATTTAATAAGGCCGATAAAAAAGTTAACAGGTGAAGTAAATCTTATTTCTTCTAATAGCCTGTCGCAACGTATTGAAACAAACGAAACTAAAGATGAACTGAATAAACTGGCTCAAACTTTTAATGAACTCATGGACAGGTTGCAGGATTCATTTGCTATACAAAGGCGTTTTATCTCCAATGCTTCGCATGAGCTGTCTACGCCGCTTACTTCTATTTCAAGCCAACTTGAAGTGGCGCTGCAAAGAACCCGGACAGAGGCAGAATACCAAGATGTAATGCAGAGTGTGTATGAAGACATCAGGGAGTTGCAACAACTGACCAGAAGCCTGCTAGATATTGCCAAAACTGGCTCGCATGGCAGCCTCGACCTGGCCGATGTACGTTTAGACGAAGTTTTATTTAAAGTGGTTTCAGATGTTCAGAAGCAAAACAAAAACTACAAGGCCAATTTAAATTTTGAAACTTTTCCGGAAGAAGAGAATCTGTTAACCACATTTGGTAATGCCAACCTGTTGTACATTGCTTTTAAGAACATCGTTCACAACGGCTGTAAATATGCCGATAACCACCAGTCAACCATAACTGTGCTGTTCGATAAATTGAATATTGTGGTAAAAGTTGCCAACATGGGAGATGTAATTGCCGAAGCAGATATTCAGAATGTTTTTCAACCTTTCTTTCGTACAGATTCGGCCATAAAGAAGCCCGGTTTTGGTTTAGGCCTTACGTTAACCAAAAGAATCCTTGCGCTGCACAAAGGGTCTATAAGTGTAGAATCCGACTTTGAAAAAGGAACTGTTTTTACAGTTCAGTTATTTAACATCGAGTATCCACACTAAAGCCCTTAAAAGCTGTTTTATAAGAAGAATTTTTGCATTACATTTAAGTAGTGAAATCAACCCAAACCAGGGTGAAAACTTAATCATTTAACTATCTGCATATAAAATGAAACGAATAAAAATAGTACTGGCAAGTTTACTGTTTATGTTTTTTGCTCAGGTATTGTTTGCTCAAACCGACAGTACAGGCAAGAAAAATGACTCGTTGAACACCGCAATTCTTAATGACTATAATAAAAAAATTAAGGAAATTGAGGAGCAGCGTATAGCTGATTCAGCAAAAAAAGCTGAGCTGGAAGCACAGATCAATTCGTTAAAAACAACCGACAACCTTAAAAAAGAAGAACTGCAACAACAACTGCAGGATCTGAATGATAAAGAGACAAAACGAATTGCTCAAAAAAAGGCTCAGATCGACTCCTTGCGTATTACTGCAAGAGGGTTTCCAGTTATCGGGTTTTTTAATGATAGCCTTTTTATTATTTACAGTAAACTGGGGAGTTTTTTGGCTGGCGACCGGGCAGAAGCAATCAGTAAGCGGATAAGTAAGCTAGCCGGAGATTTCCCTTTTAGAGCCGACTCATTGCAATTGGTTGAAGCTGAATCTACCGTTGATATTGTGTTTAAAGACGGTATCATTATGAGTATTTCGGAAAATGACGCCTTATGGAACAACGCAACAAAGGCCGAACTGGCACAGAAGTATAAAGATATTATTGCAAAAGCAGTATTGAATTATAAGGATGAAACCAGTTTCAGCACTTTAGCAAAAGAGATTGGGTTGGCAATTCTGGTGTTGATTATCATGTTTACGCTGATTTATTATATTGGGCGAACTTATACATGGCTGTGCCGTAAAATTGAGGAACAGGAAGGGAAGAAGATAAAGGGAATAAAATTTAAAAACTATACACTTTTTGATGCAAAGAGGCAGGTTAGATTTTTTTTGAACATAACCAGATTTATAAAGTGGTTTTTTGTTTTGTTGGTAATTTATATTGCGTTGCCCATTTTGTTTGGTATTTTTCCCTGGACTGAAAACTTCGCAGATACTTTATTCAGTTATATAGTAAATCCGCTTAAGAATATTGCTGGAGGATTTTGGAATTACCTGCCAAACCTAATCACCATCATTGTTATTATATTTGTTTTCAGGTATGTACTAAAAGGAATTCGCTACCTGAAAGACGAAATTGAAAACGGTAAATTACATATCAATGGTTTTTATGCCGACTGGGCCAGCCCAACTTACCAGATTGTACGGGTTTTGGTTTTTGCATTTATGATCATTGTAATTTTCCCTTATCTGCCCGGCAGCGAATCGCCTGTCTTCAGAGGCGTATCAGTATTTTTGGGTTTCCTTTTTACATTTGGTTCGGCCGGGTCGCTTTCAAATATTATAGCAGGGCTTGTTTTAACTTATATGCGGCTGTTTGTAATTGGCGATCGTGTTAAGATTGGTGATGTAGTTGGCGACGTAGTAGAAAAATCACTGTTGGTTACCAGGGTACGAACTATAAAGAATGAAATCATCTCAATACCAAATTCTACTGTGATGAGCAGCCATACCATTAACTACAGCAGCGAAGCATCTGATAAAGGTTTGATAATGCACACTACAGTTACTATCGGCTATGATGTTCCTTGGAAAAAAATGCATCAGGCTTTACTTGATGCTGCAGATAAAACCGAGTTGTTGCTAAAAGATCCGGCGCCATTTGTGTTGCAAACCAGCCTCGATGATTTTTATGTTTCTTACCAGATAAATGCCTATACCAAAGAACCAAATATGCAGGCAAGCATTTACTCTCAGTTACATCAGCATATACAGGATTGCTGTAACGATGCCGATATAGAAATACTTTCGCCGCATTACCGTGCTGTAAGAGATGGCAATATGACAACGATTCCTGCCGATTATTTACCTAAAGATTATAAGGCGCCCTCTTTTAATATTAACCAAACAAAAGGCGATAAAGAAAAATAAAAATATGGAAGACCTCATAAATAAATATTTATACGACCCCACAGTAGGAAAATTAGCAACTGTGTTTATCGGTATTGCAGTTATCTGGAGCATCATTCATTTTTTACGCAGAAGTTTTACAGCCAGAATAAAAGATAACAGCACACAGTATAAAACAAAAAAGCTGATAGGAATTATTGGTTATGTAGTCACTATTTTGCTGATTACTATTGTATACAGCGAAAAGCTTGGCGGACTTACCATTGCCCTTGGTGTTGCAGGTGCAGGTATCGCTTTTGCGTTGCAGGAAGTGATTGCCAGCGTGGCTGGTTGGCTCGCCATTGTGTTCGGTGGCTTTTATAAAACCGGCGACAGGGTACAGCTTGGCGGTATAAAGGGCGATGTGATGGATATTGGTGTTTTACGTACAACCATCATGGAAACGGGGCAATGGGTAGATGGCGATCTCTACAACGGGAGAATTGTTTTAATCGCAAATAGTTTTGTATTTAAAGAACCCGTATTTAATTATTCGGGCGACTTTCCTTTTTTATGGGATGAAATAAAGATTCCCATTCAATATGGAAGCAATTATGAATTGGCAAAGGAAATTATTTTAAATACAGGTATTGTTGTAGCCGGTGATCTCACCCGGCCGTCGCAGGAAAAATGGGATGCCATGCGAAACAAATACCGGCTTGAGGAAGCCCAAACAGCGCCCATGATTTCACTTGTTGCCAATGATAACTGGGTGGAATTTACATTGCGTTATGTGGTGAGTTACAAAAAACGACGAGCAACTAAAACAGAACTCTTTACCAAAATACTTACCGCCATTGAAGGCACTAATGGTAAGATTAAATTTGCGTCCGCCACATTCGATCTGGTGGGTGTTCCAGAGATAAAAGTGTCTATGAAATAACTAAAATTGTAATACTCGATGCTGTTATACATAAGTTAATAGTTGCAGAATTTTCTTTTTTTAATCAAATTTTAATCTCTCCTTAATCCCGCTTTTACTACTGCAGGGTAATATTGTACCATATTAAAACAATATGGATGCAGAAATTATTCAATAAAATACTAATACCCGTTGATTTTACAGCCAAATCAAAAATGGCAGTTGAAAAAGCTTGTGATATTGCCAGGCAGTATCACTGCAGCATTCATTTATTACATGTGGTGCCTGTGTCACCATTTGCAGCCATTGCAATGACGGAAGGGCCTATGGCAATTCCTTTAACCCATATAGAAAACAAAACAGCCATTGAAGCGGCATTTAATAAACTTATTAATTCAGTTAAATTATTAAATGGAGATTCAATAAAGGTTGAATCAAGTATTTTACATGGAACCTGGGACGAGGCTATTATAGAATTTGCCAATCACAACGATTTTGATCTGGTACTTATTGGCCAGAAAGAAAGCTTTGTCCTGAAACGGAAAATGATTATTAACCCCGATAGAATTGCCGCCAGGGCAAATATTCCGGTTATCACAGTTCCATCAAATAAAAGACTTACAAATCTTTTATCAATTGTAATACCCATCACCGATTTTTTACCGGTACGCAAACTGATGTATGGCGTGTATATCGCTTCAAGTTATGATACCACAGTAAAATTGTTGGGAATAGAAACTGAGGGTACGCATGATAAAGTGCAGCATTACCTGCAAAAAGCAGCTCAATTAATAAAAGAGAATTCAAATATAAAAGTGGAGATCGAAACATTGATAAGTCATAATGTGGCAGAAGCGGTGAATCGGTTTACCAAGCAAAAATCTACAGATTTGCTGATTCTCAATCCACAAACACAAACCAAAATGCCGGGATTTTTCTCGTCCTTGTTTGGTAATATCATTCAAAAATACTCAACACCGCCGATACTTACTGTTAACCCGGTATAATTATTTCACTCATCAAAAAAAATAAAAATCATTTACATGAAAAAGTTATTTTCTCTATTAACGGCATTCTTTTTACTGCTGGGATTATTCAGCAGTGCACAAAGCATTCAAGATGCCAAGGATCATATTTATTATCAAAAATATGAAACTGCTAAAACCGAATTACAAGCTGTTATAAGCAAGGATAATACACCCGAAGCCTATTATCTGCTTGGCGAAATTTATCTGAAAGAAAAAAATAAAGATGCCGCAAAAGACATTTTACAAAAAGGACTCGACTATGTAAAAGCAGAGGATATTTCAATGAAGAGTGCTCCGTTGGTACATATAGGTTGGGCGCATTTGATGTTAGATGAAGGAAAGACAGCTGAGGCGAAAGCTTTGATGGAAGAAGTATTAGCAGCCGGAAAGTATAAAGATGCAGATGCTTTGTATGCAGCTGCCCGTGCTCATGTTGATAGTAAAGCAGGTGATAATGCCTGGGCTGTAACAATGCTGGGCAAAGCTGCTAACAGAGACAGAAAAAATCCGCATGTTTATACAGCTTTAGCCGATGCTTATAAAAAAGCAATTGATGGTTCAAACGCTGTTGTTTATTATGATAAGGCGATAAGTGTTGATTCAAAATTTGCAGAAGCCATGTATAAAAAAGGACGTTTGTATAAAAGTCATAATAATCCACAAGTATATCTCGAAAAATTCAGAACTGCGGTAAGTATGGATGCTGCTTATGCACCTGCCTTGTATGAATTATACTACTATTATTTTTATGTTGATGTGGACCAGGCTAAAAACTATTTGGATCAATATCTACAGGTGGCAGAAAAAACTATGGAATTGGATTATATGAAGACCGACCTTTTATTTGTATCTCAAAAATATCCTGAAGCTATAACAGGCGCCAATGCAATTTTGGCAAAAGCCGGCAAAGATGTTAAGCCGAGAGTTTATAAGTTATTGGCTTATAGCCAGGCCTACACAGGCGATTCTGCAACTGCACTAAAGAATATGAACACTTATTTTGAGAAGCAAATTGATACCTCAATTGTTGCAAAGGATTATGAACTGAAGGCAAAGCTGCTTGAAACCTTAAAGGCTGATAAGTCGCTTGCTATAGAGTGGTATAAAAAAGCAGTGGCGGTAGAAAAGGACAAAGAGCAAAAAGTAGGTTATATGTCATCACTTGCAGAAATACAGCAGGAACTGGGCAACCGTGAAAGAGAAGCTGTATGGAGAGAGAGTATATTCACCAATAAAGAAAAGCCATCAAACCTTGATATTTACAAGTGGGGAACAGCTTTGTATGCTGCTGAAGATTATGTAAAAGCAGATAGTGTGTTTACCATTTACGAAAACAAATACCCCGAGCAAATACACGGTTACCTTTGGAGAGCCAAATGTAATGCACTTATTGATACTGCCATGACCATGGGGATAGCTGTACCACGTTATATTAAACTTGCCGAAGTGGCAAATGCAATTGATGCCGAAAAAAATAAAGCAGTTATCTTAAGAGCTTATAATTATTTAGGTATTTACGAAGCGAATATTACTAAGAACTACCCATTGTCGCTGGAGTATTTTGAAAAGATGCTGGCCATTGATCCAACCAATGCCGATGGATTAAAATTCTCAGGTATTTTAAAGGGCTGGATTGAAAAAGCCAGAGGAGAAGATGGCAGTACCGGAAAAGATGGTGCAAAAGCCTCAGGATCAGAATCCGGAAAATAATGAACAAAGATTAAAGAGATTTTAAAAAAATCTGATCTTATATATTTATCAGATAGAGGGCACTTTTAAGTGCCCTCTATCTGAATGTATTGTAATTTTGTGCCGATAATATTTTGCATTGCACCTGATAGTACATTTGCATACCAGATTTAAATAAGAACTGTTAAACTAACCCAGCATATGAATTTATTTACCATCATCACCGTATTAGTTGTAATTACTGCACTATTTGCCTACCTGAATACACGGTTTTTAAAACTACCCGAAACCATCGGGATGATGATTATTGCCATTGTATTTTCTCTGTTGCTGATTGTATCGGGCCTTATTTTTCCGGCGGTAACCGACTTTGCAACCAGCTTTGTTGGCAGTATTGATTTCAGCACGGTTTTACTTGATATTATGTTAAGCTTTCTGTTGTATGCTGGCGCATTACATACCGATGGGTCATTATTGAAAGCAAATCGTCGCTCTATTACATTGTTTGCTATTGTTGGTGTGATATTGTCGGCATTGCTGGTTGGCGTATTATTATATTTATTTCTTGCGGCGGTTCAAACACCCATCAGTTTCTGGTATTGCCTTTTATTTGGCGCTTTGGTTGCCCCAACCGATCCTATTGCCGTGTTGGGTATACTTACAAAAGCTAATGCGCCCAAAGATGTGGAGATTAAAATCGTTGGCGAATCTTTATTTAATGATGGCATAGGTGTGGTATTGTTTTTATCATTGCTCGAAATTATTACCATAGGAACCGACAAAGTTTCGATGGGCGATATCTCTTTGCTATTGGTAAAGGAAATAGGCGGTGGCATTTTGTTAGGCTGGTTACTGGGCTATGTTGGTTACCGCATGATGAAGAAAATTGATCATTATCAAACAGAGATTTTAATAACACTGGCCATTGTAATGGGTGGCTATGCGCTGGCGCATTTACTGCATTTGTCGGGCCCGTTGGCCATGGTTTTCGCCGGGCTCGTAACCGGAAGCAAATCTAAAGGTGATGCTATGAGCGATACCACCGAATTGTATGTTTATAAATTTTGGGAGCTTGTTGATGTATTGTTGAATGCGGTACTGTTTGTGTTGATAGGACTGGAATTATTAACGTTGGAATACGATGTAAATTATTTAATTGCGGGATTGGTAGCCATTCCCATAACGCTGATAGCCCGGTACATATCTTTACTATTGCCTGCCAGTATTTTTAAGAAGTATATTAAAACCAATCACAACACCATTAAAATTATGACCTGGGGCGGCTTGCGTGGAGGCCTGTCAATTGCCATGGCTTTATCTTTAACAGCGCCATTACCAAAAAATCAATTCGTATTTATGATATATGTGGTTGTGCTTTTTTCTATAATTGTGCAAGGGTTAACCGTGGGGAAAGTGATTAAAAAACTGGTGTAGTATATATTCTATTCCAAATTTTATATATTTATTTTGCTACCGCTCAGTTTTCAATTTAGTGATGTTTTGAATCGTTAAAGACGCATCAGAAACCAAGACAGTTGCTTAAAAAAGCACGGCGCTACGGCATGTTTATTTAAAAGACCCCTGGGGCCATAGAGCCAATTAATTTAATTTTTACGTTTGATTTTGAACTACCTTTAATAAGGCAGATTTTTAAAAGTTTTCTTTAATTTTAAAAGCCAACTTTTACACTGCCAACCCCAATTAATTTTTGGGAATACCATCCCATTTCTGACTCTTGCTCGTGTTTTTTCGGGCATTCAGAAATTTTAGTCTTTTTCGGGAAACTCCAGGTGAGTTAAGCTCAGCAATTAGGCGCTGGTAAAATGAAAGAAGGTATTTAATATCATCAGTATTGCAACTTTGGTTCTCGTATGCTTATAGGCAGTATTTGCCGGTTTATAAAGTTGAGGAAGACGGGGTTCAGCCGTAGAATACAAAATGTAAAAGCACAAAAGGTTAAAGCGTAAATAAATAATGAAAGAAGAAAACAGTTCGGCCCATTTCTAAAACAAAAAAAAGGTTTAAAAAGCCTGAAAACAAGAGAGTGATAGTAGCCTCAAGTAATGATTTCGCCATTGTTGGCATTGGTGCTTCGGCTGGCGGGCTGGAGGCATTGGAAGAATTTTTTAAAAACATGCCCGATGGTAATGGTATGGCATGGCATTCGTGGTTATTCGGTATCTCGATACAACCCTGTTACCCTTCATCAAATTAAATTAGGTACAAACAGTGGAACCCGTTTGTGGATGTTACTGTAAGCAGAAAACTGGAAATAGAACTGAAAAAAGCAAATGTAAAGTTCAAGAACCTTAAATAACCAGCCCATTCATGAACATGTTCATTGATTGATAAAATAAAGTAAATGGAAAAAAACAGTAAATCAGAAGGGGAGAATATCCTGAGGCAAAAGGCAGAAGCACTACTGAAGAAGAAAATGAACAAAAATGTTTCGGAGCTTTCAGAAATAGAAATGCAGAAAGCCTTGCATGAGCTTGCGGTGTACCAGATAGAACTGGAAATGCAGAATACTGAACTTCAACGATTAAAAGAATCAGATGCTGAGGAAGCTGCCGAAAAATATATTGCCTTATACGACTTTGCACCGTCGGGTTTTTTTACCATTTCAAAAGCAGGGGAGATTATTGAACTAAACTTTACCGGGGCAAACATGCTCGGTAAGGAAAGGTCGCTGTTTAAAAATAGCCGATTTACCTATTTTCTAACTGAGGAAACAAAATCAATCTTCAATCTCTTTCTGGAGAGCGTGTTTAGCAACAAAGTAAACAAATCCTGCGAGGTAGCTTTGGTAACAAATGAAAATACGCCAATACATATTCACCTTACCGGCACGCTTGGCAAAAATGGGGAAGAATGCGTTGTGGTGGCAGTTGACATTACAGAAAGGAAAAAAGCAGAACATGAATTAATAGAAAATGAAGCAAAATACAGAACACTTGCAGAATCGAGCCCGGATTACATTATGCGGTATGATGTGGAACACCGGCACAGCTTTATGAATAAAGCGGCTCTTGATATTTCAGGATATAAAGCAGAAGACATTATCGGAAAAACACACCAGGAAGCAGGATTTGATCCTGAGCAATCTAAATTTTGGGAAGAGAAAATTGACCATGTTTTTAAAACCAAAGAATCTGTGCATGAGCAGTTTTCTTGGGAGAGTACAAAAGGAATGGTTTTTCTTGATTGGATGCTGAGTCCGGAAATAGATGATCAAGGGCAAGTAAAATCTGTATTGGGTGTTTCCCGGGATATCACAGAAATAAAAAAAGCAGAGGAAAAATTGAGCCATAGTGAAGAACGTTTTAGGGCATTAATAGAAAACAATGAAGGAATCATAACACTGATCGACGAGAATTTAAAGACAATATTCAGGAGTAAATCAAATGTAAAAATTACCGGCTGGTCTTTTGAAGAATATGAATCAATCAATACCGCGGACTATATTCACCCCGATGATTTGGCGAATTTAAAGGCCACCATGGCAGAAGCAATTGCTAACCCAGGAAAGACATTTCATGCTACAACACGTTTAAGACATAAAAACGGACATTATATTTGGACAGAAGGAACGATTAAGAATATGTTGCATGACCCAGCTGTCAAAGGGATTATTACAAATATGAAGGATGTTACTGAACGTAAAATAGTAGAAGAGAAACTGAAAGAACAGGAAAGCCAGCTTCGACTATTTATTGAGCACAGTCCGGTAGCCCTCGTGATGCTGGATACAGATATGAGATACCTGATAGCAAGCAATAAATGGATACAGGATTTCAATATCAGCAATAAAAATTTGAAGGGAAAGAGTCATTATGAAATATTTCCTGAAATTCCGGAACACTGGAAGGAAATTCACCGCCGTTGCCTTGCCGGTGCTTCCGAAAAAAATGAAAAGGAATTATTTGTAAGGGCCGATGGTAGGGAGGATTGGATTCATTGGGAGATCATCCCCTGGCATACATCCACTGGAGAAATAGGCGGTATCATCATTTTTTCCGATGACATTACAGATCGGGTAAAAGGAGAAGAAAAACTCAGAGAGAGCGTTCAGATTACTAAAAGCATCATTGATAATTCTAATTCTGTAATCTATCTGCTCAATACCCGTGGAGAATTTATAATGGCCAATAAAAGATTTGAAGAAGTTGCCGGCGTTTCATCTGATTCATTTATTGGTAAAACCAGAGAGGCATTTTTTCCCAAAGAAATTTCCGATCAGCACCGTAGAAACGATCTTCAGGTCATCAACGCAAAACAAGCTATGTTTTTTGAAGAGGATAATATTGAGGCCGACGGCAACCATTTTTATGTAACCGCAAAGTTTCCGCTTTTTACAGCAGATGGTGAAGTATATGCTGTTGGAGGTATTTCTACAGATATTACTGAAACTAAAAAAGCAGAAAATGCTTTGGCAGAAAGCGAAAACTATCTCCGTACCATTTTACAAACCGAACCGGAATGTGTGAAAATTCTTGGACTAAACGGCGAGTTATTAAGCATGAATCCCGCAGGACTGGCCATGATTGAGGCCGATAATGAAGAACAAGTATTGGGCCATCAGATGACGGAATTGGTGGATACAAAATTCAAGGCCGCTTTTAAAAAATTGACAAAAGAAGTTTTTAAGGGAAATTCCGGAACCTTGGAGTTTGAAATTACCGGCCTTAAAGGCGGCCACCGCTGGTTGGAAACACATGTTGTGCCCCTGAAAGGTGCTGATGGTAAAATTATTTCGCTGCTTGGGGTAACACGGGATAAAACTGAGCAAAAAAAAGCAGATGACGACATCAAAAAGGCACACGTAAAACTAAAAGAGCTTTCATCTCACTTGCTTTCAATAAGGGAGGAAGAAAGAAAACGAATAGCCCGGGAAATTCACGATGAATTAGGGCAGCAGTTAACGGCCGTTAAAATGGACGCTGCATGGATATTTAAGAAAACAACTGACACAAATCCTGAGATTAAGAATAAACTGGAGCATGTTATATCGCTTCTTGATGGTAGTAATCGTTCTATCCGGCGGATTTTACAAGAATTGAGGCCTATGGTGTTAGATGATTTTGGTTTGTATGAATCGATAAAGTGGTTAACTCAACAATTTTATGAAAACACCGGAATAAAAGTAAAAATTACCGGCAACGCTGAGGGAGCAAATGTTGAAGAGCAAACGATGTTATGTGTGTTTAGAATATTTCAGGAATCTTTAGCCAATATCAGTCGACATGCGGAAGCAAAACGGGTTACAGTTGATCTTTCAGTTAATGATAGCGCTATTGTATTATTTATTGAGGACGACGGGAGAGGGTTTAATTTAAATTCAATAGAGAATACATCTTTCGGAATTTTGGGGATGAAAGAACGCGTTGATTCTTTAAAGGGAAGTTTCAAATTAGATTCGAAACCAGGGAAGGGTACTACAATTAAGGTTGTGTTGCCAGTATAAGTATTAAGATCAGTTAATTCGTTTTTATTTCTTCTAATTGTTCAATTGTTTTTTTTCGCTGCTGCCAGCAACACCTGTTTATTATTTTTCACTAGTTTATTGCAAGTTGCAACTGCTTTAACAAATTTGCGAATCAATCAACAAATCCAATCAAAAAGAATCCTAAGCCAATGTTTGCATGAATCAATATTATTTCTGTTCAATAGATTTAATGATCAATTCCAGCACATCTTCTATTTTATCATCAGCCATCCAACGGGTTACTACTAACAGGTCGTGCTCTTTATCAACTACAATATAATTGCCCCCATAACCAACGGCATAATAAATTTTAGCAGACAGGTTAGTCCATTTTTTTTCATGATTCAACCACCATAGATAGCCATAGTTTTTATTGGCTGCAGCGGGCTGTTGTACAGACGCTGCCCATTTTTCGGAAACCAATTGCTGGTTTTTCCATTTACCATTGCGTAAAAATAATAAACCAAATCTGGCTTGATCATAGGTGTTGATAAAGATACCGCCACCGTGATGCCCACCACCACTTACCGATTGCAGCATTTGCCCATCGATGTTTGTATAAGAATTTTCGTAACCAAACCAACGCCAGGTAGTAGAAGCGCCAATTGGGTCCATAATTTTTTCTTTTAGTACAACAGGTAAGGGTTTACGCCAAACTTGAAGTAAAGAATAGGCCAGTAGGTTTACACGAACATCATTGTATTTATAAAAAGTGCCCGGTTCGTTTAGTTTTCGGTTCTTCCAATCATCAATGCCGCCTTCTTTAGGTGGCCTGTCGGCCCAATCATGCAAATCAAACAAACTGCCGCTCCAATCAGAAGTCTGAGTGAGTAAATGATCCCAGGTAATTTTTGAATTATGAGCACCTGCAAAGCTTCCATCCCACACATAAGTATCAACTTTATCATGTACATTTTTTATTATCCCGTTATCAATAGCTAAACCGGCTACGGTGGATAAGTAACTTTTGGTAACACTAAAGGTCATATCCACCCGGTTTACATCACCCCATTGAGCTACGATGTATCCATTTTTTATAACCAAACCCGCAGGGCCGCCTCTTTCTTTGGTGGGGCCAATTATTTTATAACCCGGTTCTCTGGAGTATGAATTCATGTTGGCAATTCGCAGATCCTTGTCCACTTTGTTTTCACTTTTTAAAGCAAGGCTAACGGCGCTATCCAGCCAAAATTTCTGCATTTTTACTTCTTCCGGTTTTTTTGTTTGCCATTCAGCATCCGGGAAATAGGTCGTTTGTGAGTGAACGGTTACGATGACCAGACAGAAGAGTACGGTGAATATTTTTTTCATATTTATTATTAAAGTGTTCTTAAAAATGCGATTAATGCTTTTCGGTCTTCCTCATTCAAGCCCAATCCAAATTGATGACCTTTTACTGCAAATGGTTTATTTACATTAGGATTAAAGCCCGAAGGTATGAAGTCTGCTTTTTGTCTGGCGGGGTTAAACATTTCTTCGAGGCTGGTAACATAGCCGCTATGCATTAAGGCGCTCCTGTTCCATACACCAGCCAGGGAAGGAACTTTATAATAACCGGTGCCACGGCGGCTATACAGCGCAAGGCTGGGATCGGTACCCACACTGAATTCCAGAATATCATATTTCTGTAAGTCTTCTTTTGATGGCATAAAGCCTTCTGCTAACGAGAGTTTATTGCTGGAATAAAATGGCGGCACGTGGCATCCAATGCAGCTTTCACTTTTAAAAAGCTCTCTACCTTTTGCAATCAATTCGGGTGATGCTTTAACCGGATTGGGTAACGGTTTTAGAGAGTACAGGTATTTTGCCAATGCATAGGCCTGTTCATCCGAAAATCTTGTATATCGTTGTATGATCATTTCATCCGGTGAGTTGTCGGGTTTAAAGCCGCCATAAGAATTTAAAAAATCCAGGTTCTGATTCAGCACTGCATAGCGCATTACATCGCCGATGTCTCTTTGTAGAATCAGCCCGGTCCTGTCGAGGTACTTCCTCTCTTTCAGGTTAAAGAGATCAGGTATAGCAGTGGGGAATCCAAATGCTGAGCCATGGCGATGCATAACACCAGGTACAGTAGATGTTAATACATCCACTGAAGGATTTAATTCTGCATTATGAATATTTAGCTGGCTTTTATGTTTAATCCAAGGCGCACCAAACAAAAATCTAAAAGTGCCTTGTACCATTTGATTGGCAGCACTGTCGGGCATTTTTCTTTGCAAGGCCTGGGTCCGCAAACCCAATCCAAAATTTTTATCAAATGAAGAATTTCCCTGTCCGCCTTTTAAAATGCTGCCATCCGCCATTAATTTATTATGACAGGAAGCACAGGACTGATCACCCATTTCTATGGTCCCTTTTTTTCTAACTACTAATTTTACAAAAGGGAATATGCCATTTGGATCGGCCAGTTCATGCGAATCCTGCATTTCTTTGGTGATAATGGAAAGCAGATCCAGGTTCCTGCTGCTATCCACAATGGTAAAATATCCTTGCGGCATATCGTAAATAAGTTCACCGGCTTTAATCCAGTCTGCTTCTGTTTTTATTTTTGATGCATCAAAAACTATTTCGGCATCCTGGCTGAGTAACCATTCGTAATATCCTTTGGGTTCACGGCCAGGCATATACAGGGGATAGGTTTTATATGCCACCCGTTTGGGTATTTTATTATACAGTTCCTCAGCAATGGGTTCCACATGAATAGACGTATCAACTAATGGAAGGTGTGCCGATCGTAGCTTTTGCATATCCCATAACTTGGGAATTTCTTCATTTTCTGAAATGGCAAAACTCAAAAGTGTTGTTACCAGTAAAATTGATCCTGTTAAGAATGTTAACTTTTTTCTTTTCATAATTTTATGATTTAACAAATCCCGTTATCCTTTTTTTATTTGCACCCATATCGCCGATGATTAGCCAGTCTTTCAAAATGTTTGACAGCGTACTGTTTCAACAAGTTATCTTTATTAATTGAATCCTACTTTCCCTTTTACAGAATCGAATAACTTCTTTGAGTTGAAGCCAACGCCTGATTTAAACACATAGATTACTTTACGCAGATCGCTGATATTTTTTGATGGATCCCCATCGATGATAAGCAGATCGGCTGATTTTCCTGTTTCTATGGTTCCAATTGTTTTATCAAGTCCTAATGCGATGGAACCATTATGCGTAGCAATTTTTATGGCTTCTAAAGCTGTGAATCCATCCGCTTCAACCAATAATTCTATTGCCCGCCAGGTGCCATAACCTGCGAGGGTGCCACCATTACCTGTTGGGTCGGTGCCTACGGTAAGCAAGCCCCCCATATCATAAAACAACTTTTCCATTTTAGCGCCTTTTACAAAAGCTTTGTCAAAATCCGTAGGGCCAGTGGCAGATTTGTTATTAGTAAGCATCTTTAAATAAAAATCCCTCGTATCCGGCGACATGGCATTCAGTGCCTGCCAATCGGGCCGTGGTTGACCGGTGAGCGATCCTTCCATAACTGCCATCGTAGAGGTGACACCAACTTTTTTGTCAATTAGATTTTGAAGGAATTGTTTCACCCTATCGCTATTGATATCAAGATGGCTATTGATATATCGGCAGATCCATCCGCCGGGCCTTGGTTTTCTTTTTTATCCGTTACAAAATCAGTGCAGGCCAAAAATCCGTGTTCTAAATTGTCAATCCCTAATGAAGCAGCTTCGGTATAAGTAACTGCATCCAGGTGGCCGGTTATTTTCAACTTTCTTTTGTGTACAGCATCAATGGCTGCCTTCAATGTTGGTTTATCAACACCTATGTATGCTTTAAAAGACGTGAACCCCTGGTCGGCCCAATAGTTTACAAATGCGGTTGCTTCTTCCGGACTTTTAAGTTCATTCATTTGTGGAAAGATGGCAGACTTCCCTTCAATGTATGGTGCAGTCAGTTCTATAGAAGGGCCGGGCGATAAACCCAGGTCAATCGCTTTTTTAATACTGATATCTGAATAAGGTTCAATGCTGCCAGTTGTTCTGATGCTGGTAGCACCGCATGCCAGGTAAAGGCGGGGAAAGCTAACTGGTAATTGGTGTGCGTTTAGCAGGCGTGTATCTAAATCGAATGCCGATATATACATATGTTCATGCAGCATCACAAGACCCGGCATCAATGCCTTGCCATTCAAATCAATCACATTTGCAGCTTTGGGTATGATTGCCTTTGCATCATCGCCCACCCAGTTTATTTTGCCATTGCTGATGATCACAGTTTGATGTGCTTTTGCAGGATTGCCTTTGCCATCAATCAGCAAGGCATTTTTAAATACAGTTATTGAATCATTGTATTCAATATATTTTTTTGTTTCTGCGCTGAATGTTTTTTGTGAAAAAACGGGAGCAGTGAAGAAGAAAATCAGGAAAAGTTGCAGCAATATTATTTTCATAAAATTTATTTTTTGTAACTATTTAATAAGTGTTGAATGCAATACTTTAATTTTTCATCTTCTATCCTCCTTTACTAAGACAACAGTTTCCAACCATTTTACCGTTTTGTGTTTTCCATTCATGGATATATCTGCCTGGTTATTATAGGTAGCCCATGCAGTTTGCTTGCTTATTGTTGTGTTTATAAAATCAATGGTATTGATCCGTTTAAAATCTGTTGCCGTATTTAACCTGATTCCCTCATTGATCAGTGTATCCAGGTTCCAGGTCTGGCCATATTCATAAAGCCTGATATCACCAGCGCAGAATAATTTTAATTGCAGAGAGTCCCGGTTTGACAGCGCATCGAACATCTTTATGATTGTTTGCTGTACCGCTTGCTGGCTGCTGCTTAGCGGCTGTTGCGCCTGCAGTGCCGCTGAAAATAGAATAGAGAAAAGTAAGATTGATATTTTTCTCATTTATTTGCTTTTAAATTTATTCATTACAAAATAGATAATAC
>JBBKXU010000070.1:0-3491 GCA_037969645.1 Ferruginibacter sp.
CTCCCAATGCATCGATGGTATATGCTGATGGAATAGCTATAACAATGGTATCCGCATGTTGAATTACGGTTTGGGCGTTAGTGGTTAAATGAAGTTGATCAATATTAAATCTAGCTCCAGGAAGGTATTGAGGATTATGGCTTCTGGTTTTAAACTGTTCAATGGCGGTTTCACTACGGTTCCACCAATGGATGGTTTGTCCGTTATCGGTTAATATTTTTGCCAATGCTGTTCCCCAGCTGCCACTTCCCAATATTCCAAAATTCATGTTTCTCGTTTCTCGTTATTTGTTTCTCGTATCTCGTTGATAGTTGATGGTGTTAGATTCAATTACCAGGTGTTAATTGCCCATCATTAAAGTTAGAAATAAATGAAGAATTTCGAACAGAAAAAATCAGCAACTTGCAACGTTTTATTACAACCCAAGTTTATCTACCGCCAGCTGAGCGGCAATCTGACTGGCATCTTTTTTATTATACCCTTTAGCCTGAGACACCAGCTCACCATCTACAGTAGCGCCGATTGTAAATAACCTTCTGCCATTTTCTACTTTTTCATCCAGTGTTTCAAATTCGAGCGACTTACCATTTTTATTGGCCCAGCCATATAATTTGTTTTTGATATTTATTTCCAGCAATTCCAGGTCATCTATAAACATATGGGGTAGTATGATATATTTATCTACCCAATCCTGTGTTTTTTTATATCCTTTATCAAGGTAAACAGCACCTATTAAAGCTTCAAGTGTATTGCCAAAAATCTGGGAAATTTTTAAGGCATTATCAAATTTATTGTAAAAAGTAATTTTCTTTAATCCCATTTTAAGGGCAATTTCATTAAGTTTTTGACGGTTAACCATCTTACTGCGCATCTCCGTTAAGAACCCTTCTCCTTTATAAGGATATTTTCTGAACAGGTAATGAGCAATTACAGAACTTAAAACAGCATCTCCTAAAAACTCCAGTCGTTCATTATTTTCATCTGCACCTTCTCTTACCGAACGGTGGCTTAAAGCAGTTTTATATAAACTAACATCACCGGGAGAAAAACCCAGAATATTGCTCAGTTGCTTTTTAAAAGCCTTTTGATGTGGCTCACTGCCAAATAATGATTTAATGAATTGCAAAATCTTAATTAAAGAAATGTTTAGCCTAAATTAGGCTATTTGAAATAAACCGGTTGTGTGTAAAAATCAGGGGTTGTATTTTTTAATAATAACTGAAGCATTGTGACCACCAAACCCAAATGTATTGCTTAGAGCAGCATTTACCGTTTTGTGCTGTGCTTTGTTAAAAGTAAAATTAAGTTTATTATCCAGTTCAGGATCATCGGTAAAATGATTGATCGTTGGAGGAATCACATCTTTTACTACAGCTAAGATACACGCTAAAGCTTCCAGTGCACCGGCTGCGCCTAAACAATGACCAGTCATACTTTTAGTAGAGCTGATATTAAGATCATATGCATGTTTTCCAAAAACATTTAAAATTGCTTTTGTTTCGGCTATATCTCCAAGCGGAGTAGATGTTCCATGAACATTGATATAGTCTATGTCTTCCGGTTTTAAACCTGCATCGGCCAAGGCTACGGTCATTACATTTTTTGCTCCCAACCCTTCGGGATGTGGTGCAGTAATATGGTGAGCATCGGCAGTAGCACCGCCACCAGCTATTTCACAGTAAATCTTTGCGCCTCTGGCCAGGGCATGTTCGAGGCTTTCTAAAATGAGTACACCCGCACCTTCGCCCATAACAAAACCATCTCTGTCTTTATCAAAGGGTCGACTGGCTGTTTGAGGACTGTCATTGCGTTCACTCAGCGCTTTCATAGCATTAAATCCGCCAACACCTGCTGCACTGATCACAGCTTCGCTGCCACCGGTTACAATAATGTCGGCTTTTCCAAGGCGAATATTATCAAATGCATCAATAATGGCATTTGTACTACTGGCGCAAGCGCTTACCACGGCAAAATTTGGACCACGGAATCCATGGCGCATAGAAATTTGCCCTGCAGCAATATCCAGAATCATTTTTGGAATAAAGAAAGGATTGAAACGGGGAGTTCCATCACCGGAAGCAAAGTTGATGACTTCTTCCTGAAATGTAATTAATCCACCAATGCCACTGGCAAAAATTACGCCTACCCTGTCGGGGTCAACGTTTTCTTTATTTATACCGGCATCTTTTACTGCTTCATCGCTTGCAATTAATGCAAACTGGCAGTAACGGTCCATTTTACGTGCTTCTTTCCTGTCGAGATACTCGGTGGGATCGAAGTTTTTAACTTCACAGGCAAATTGGGTTTTAAACTTTGTAATATCAAATTGCCGGATCGTATCGCAACCACTTATTCCATTTTCCAAACCCTGCCAATATTCATCAACAGTTTTGCCCAATGGTGTAAGGGCGCCCAATCCGGTAACTACTACTCTTTTTAAAATCATACAATTTGCCTGTGATAATTAAAATGATGATGAATTACTTAGCGTTTTCTTCTAAGTAAGTAACAGCCTGGCCCACAGTAGTAATGGTTTCAGCCTGCTCATCAGGAATAGAAATATTAAATTCTTTTTCAAATTCCATAATTAATTCAACGGTGTCCAGGCTATCGGCACCTAAATCATTAGTAAAGGAAGCTTCAGTAGTAACCTCTGCTTCGTCTACACCTAATTTGTCAACAATAATTTTCTTTACTCTTGTTGCAACGTCTGACATGATAGTAAAATTTAGTTTATACAGCTGCAAAAATATACTTTTTGAGTTAATTACAAAGAAATACTACAGTTCCTTTGTTTTTACACTTTAATAAATGGTTTGCAATGCCCTTTATGAATAAAATATTTTATATATGATTTTGTCATGATTTTTAAAATTTGTTTTTCTTAACTAATGGGCTGAAATGAATTTTTGTGTATATTGTATATTCAGCATAATGTAAGATTCATAAAATACGCTAATAATGGGTTTAAAGCAAATTGATCATGGTACTAAAGAATACCAACAGGTTATTCAACTACGGTACAGCATATTGCGTGAACCACTTGGCCTGCAGTTTAGTAAAGAAGAACTGGAAAAAGAAAAAGATCACATACATATCGCTGCATTTGAAGAAGATGAATTATTGGGCTGCTGTATGCTTACTAAAATAGACAGCAAAACATTACAGCTAAGACAAATGGCAGTAAAAAACACCCTGCAGGGAAAAGGTATTGGCGCTTCCGTTATGTCGTTTGCCGAAAACCTGGCAAGGGACAAAGGCTACAAAAAAATATTTATGCATGCCCGTGATTCTGCTATTGTATTTTTTGAAAAATTTGATTATAAAATCAAAGGCAAGGAGTTTTTAGAATTGAGTGAAGATATTCTTAATCTTGATAAAATCCCAAAATCGGTGACCTTTATTGGTTCCGGATATATAGCAATGGAATTTGCCTGTATGCTGGCAACCTTGGATTGTGACGTCACTATATTGGAAAGATCGCCACAGGC
>JBBKXU010000071.1:0-4227 GCA_037969645.1 Ferruginibacter sp.
CAATAGAAATTATCTATAACATAGGCAGATAAAAACCTATACCTACTTACTACTAACGGTATCCGCCTTCAAAAGGCAGAGATACATTTGCTATTTTATTCTAATCTGTCATTAAGGCAACATTAAATTTCGAATTTTAGAAATAAAGTGCTATTTTAATGTTTCCCTAGCTCCCAGAACCACGACTAATATCTGTAATAAAGCCTTCCAAATTCTACTGGAACTCTGACAGTTTTTTAATAAAAAAAGAGATTATCATGACTAAACTTCTCCGTTTGGTAATTGCGTTTGCAATTCCCTTAACTTTTCAACAAACGGCTATAAGCCAATCATTAAGTATTAACACAACCGGTGCAGCTGCCGACCCCAGTGCTTTATTAGATGTTAGCAGCACTGCTAAAGGTATGCTGATACCCCGCATGGATAAAACCCAGAAAGACGCTATTGCAACTCCGGCAAATGCATTGTTGGTTTTTCAAACCGGACCCGATAGTATTGGTTTTCATTATTATGATTTACCCAATACACAATGGGTTTTTATTAACCCCATTGCCGATGATACCACAGCCTGGAAAATAAATGGTAACAGCAATATAACATCTGCTCATTTTATAGGAACGCTAAATGATTCAGCCTTACAATTTAAAGTGAGGAATACGCCATCGGGAATTTTAGATAGTATATCCAGAAACACCATGTTGGGTTTCAACAGCAATGCTAACATTACTACCGGAGCAAATAATACTGCAATGGGCTACCGGGCAGGCGCATTAAATGATACTGGTAGAAACAATGTGTCCATTGGGTATTTCGCAGCAGAACGTAATCAAAATGATGATAATGTAGCCATTGGCAACCAGGCAGGAAGGTATTATTCATATAACACCGGTTCGGCCACAGAGATGACCGCTGTGGGCACTGAAGCTTTGCATGGCATGTTTGGCGGCACAAAAAACACTGGCGTTGGTTACAGGGCATTATATTCAAGAAGTGGCAACACTATTTATGCAACTAGCCGAAATACAGCAATTGGCGATAGCGCTATGGCGCTGGTAACCAATAGCAGCAATACGGCGGTTGGCACTGAAGCTTTAAGCAGGGCAGAAAATTCGCCTCAAAACGTTGCAATAGGTGATAGCGCTATGGGGGCTGCATTAAATACGATTGGCAATGTTGCAGTGGGTTATAAGTCGCTAAACAGCCAGCAAGGAAATGGCAATAATACCGCCGTTGGTTTTTACAGCCAGCGGGACTCTTCAATTAATACATACTACAATACTTCCATTGGTGCCTTTAGCATGGAATATAACCGTACGGGCATATACAATACCGGCCTTGGTTTAAGCACTTTACGAAATACAGACAGCGCATCCTTTAATACCGCGGTTGGTGCCGATGCGATGTATAATCATAAAAAAGGAAACCTGAATACCGCTATAGGTATGGAAGCCATGCAAAACGATAGTGCAGGTGCTGTAAACGTGGCTATTGGCTGGCGGGCGCTAAGAAACAATAAAATTGGTGCCGAAAATACAGCGGTTGGTGTAGGTGCTTTGGAGTTTGACTCCTCAGGTAATTTTAATACTGCAGTTGGCCGCTATGCCGGTTTTTTAAATAAAAGCGGACATAATAATGTGGCTGTAGGTATGCAGGCTGGCCGAAGCGCCGACACCGCTAACTATACAACAAATATCGGTTATCAGGCGGGTTACTATAACCAAAGCCATCAAAATACAGGTATTGGTGCATTTGCGTTAACTTATAACAACTTTACCAGCGGAAGTAATTTAACGGGCATTGAAAACACTGGCATTGGTTACGGGGCAGGCTATCGTATGAACCTCGGTTCTAAAAATACAGCCGTTGGCCACCAGGCCATGAGGGGTGTATCAACTTATATTTCGGGCGACAGAAATGTTGCCATGGGCGATAGCGCTATGACAAATCTTACTACGGGCTCAGATAATACAGCCCTTGGTGTAAAAGCGTTAAATACAAATACCAGCGGTGGCAGACATGTAGCCGTTGGCAGCAGGGCGTTGTTAAGCACTACCGCGACTTATCCAAATACCGCAGTAGGTTACTCAAGCCAGGATAGTGTAACATCAGGTTACGCTAACACTTCTTTGGGTAGCTATACATTATCAGACAACAAGACCGGCGTCAACAATGTGGCTGTGGGTAATGCAGCCATGTTTGAAAGCCCATCGGGCAGTAGCAATACGGCGGTGGGTAATAATGCGGCCAGATTAGTGAGAACAAATTTTAATGTAGCTATAGGTGCCGAAGCTTTAGCTAGTGATTCTACCGGTGGATCAAATACAGCAGTAGGTACTTCTTCTTTAAGATTTATAGGAAGCACTTCAGGCAATGTTGGTTTGGGTATTAATACCGGATATTGGGCTACCGGTACCAACAACACATATCTAGGCGCCTATTCTGGTCAGGGCGTAAGCGGATTAAGCACAGCAAACGCCAATACAGCTGTTGGAAATGTCACTATGTATAACGTTACCAGTGGCGGACAAAACGTAGCTGTTGGCGAATACGCTTTGGCAAGCGATAGTACGGGTAGCAGAAATGTTTCGGTAGGTGCAGGCTCAATGGAAAGTTTATTAAGAGGTGATGATAATGTAGCTATTGGTTTCTGGGCTGGCAGGGTAGACACAGCTAGTAACCACAGTATCTATATTGGCCGTAATGCCGGTTACAGTAATCAAAAAGATGATATTGTGGCTATCGGATACCGGGCGTTAAGTAATAACAGTTCAGGTGCAACTGGTATCGAAGGCAGTGATAATATCGCCGTTGGACCTTATGCATTGGAATTGAACAATATTGGCTTGAGAAACACCGCAATGGGGAGCAGCGCCTTAACTTCAAACACCGGCGGCGGGGAACAAACAGCAATAGGTTACCGAGCTCTGGCAAGCTACAATTCAGGAACAACTGCTGTTTGGAATACAGCACTTGGCAGTCTTGCAGGCACAAACCTCACCAGCGGCACCCAAAATGTAATGCTGGGTACCTGGGCTATGATAAACCATACTTCAGGTAGTGGCAATACTGCTGTGGGCAATGTTGCCCTTGGCTTTGGAACAAGTGGTATAGGCAATACCGCTTTAGGTTTTTTTAGTCTGTCAAACTCTGACGGTAACTACAATACGGGCATAGGTTATAATGCTGGTAGAAATGTAACTACCGGCACCAGAAATATTTTATTGGGTTACGAAGCCGATGTTTCCGCAGGTACACTTATAAATGCATCAGCTATTGGCGCTAATGCTTATGTAGAACAAAGCAATAGTCTGGTACTGGGAAGTATTAACGGTGTTAATAACGCAACGGCCAATACGAGTGTTGGAATTGGAACAACAACCCCTGCAAAACAATTGCATGTAAGCAAAGGTGCCAGTGGGGCAACTACTAATGCTAACACGCAAATATTTATGGAAGACGATTTTACTTCTTATCTGGAAATGTCAACACCTAATATATATGATAACGGAATGCTTTCCAGTAATGTGGGGGGAATAAGAAGTGCTGTTATTTTCAAAGCAGATAGTTCACTTCATTTAAGAGCCGGGGGTAATGTTAACAGAATGATTATTAATAATGGAGGATATATAGGTGTTAACAGAACGCCAACATCGACGTTAACTGCTGGCACATTTCAGGTACAGAATGTTGCGCCTACCGATGATATATTTGGATTATATAGTTCGTCAACTGGTAACAGGTGGACTTACTGGATAGGCTCGGGAGATAACAATATGTATTTGCTATACAACGGATTTGGCAGAGGAAACTGGAATAATGCATCGGGAGTTTATAACGCTACTAGCGACAGAAGGTTGAAAAAAGATATTACCAGCTACAATTATGGACTTGAAGCAGTAAAGGCCTTAACTCCATACAAATATCATTATCTGGATGCCAAAACATCTGACCAGATGCTTGTTGGTTTTATGGCACAGGATGTTTTAAAAGTATATCCTGAAGCCGTTTATTCAAATATTGATAAATCTGGAAATCAATTTTACACGATGGATTACCAGTCCTTTTCTGTATTGTCAATAAAAGCAATACAAGAGCAACAGCAGATTATAGACAAACAACAAAAAACAATTGACGACTTAATAAAGCGAGTTGAAAAATTAGAAAAGAAAGACTAAAAATCCCCCGAAACGGTGATTTCAAATAATAAAAAAAGGTATATATTTATAC
>JBBKXU010000072.1:0-5404 GCA_037969645.1 Ferruginibacter sp.
GGAATAGATGTTGTTCCCGCCACACCTTGTACTGCACCTCCAACGCCTGGCACAGCAACGGCTTCTCCATCTACGCCAATTTGTACCGGCACAACAGTTAATTTAAATTTAACCGGTAATTCAATGGGTACAGGCCAAACCTATGTTTGGGAGAGTGCACCAGCTGTTGGTGGGCCATATACAGCCATTAGCGCCAGCTCGGCGTCGCCAGGTTTTGTGGTAAATCCAACAGCCAGTACTTACTATCGTTGTGTAGTTACGTGTAGCGGCAATTCTCAGAATTCGGTACCGGTGCAGGTTGTGGTAAGCCCACCTTTTCCGGGGGGTACTTATACCATTAACTCTGCTGTTATTACGGGAGGTTCAAATTTTCAGACATTTGCTGATGCCGTTAGCGCACTAAGTTGCGGCATTGCCGGTCCTGTTATTTTTAATGTAAATGCAACCAGTGGTCCGTACACCGAGCAGATTTCGATACCGCAAATTGGCGGAGTTTCTGCAGTTAATACGATTACATTCAATGGTAACGGCAGAACCTTGCAGGCAACTCCGGTTACGGCACTCCGACATATTATCCAGCTTAACGGTGCCGACTATGTGTCTATTAACAACCTTAATCTTGTGGCTCAGGCTGGCAGCACTTTTGGTTGGGGAATTCATTTAACCAACGGAGCCGACAACAACACCATTAACAATTGTACTATTGATATTTCTGTGGTTACTAGTACAACGCAATCCAATAGTGCTGGTATTGTTGGTTCGGGATCAAACACCAGTGTTATAACTGCAGGTAATGCCAGCAATAACACGATAACCAACAATACTATTACCGGTGCCTATCAGGGAATCATTCTAATAGGTACTGCTACCAGTACAAATGCAGTTAATAACAATATTTCCAATAATGAGGTGAGAGATTTTCTGGTAACGGGCATAGAGCTTACACACAATAATGGCTCTATTGTGGCAAATAATAATATTCATCGAACCAACAGAACCGACCTTGGCACTGCAATATCGCAGGGTATTGAATTAGGCGCAGGTAATATCAATTGTGTAGTAAATGCAAACAGGATTCATAATAGTCATACCGCCGCTGTTACGCAATCAGGTACGTTTTATGGAATTATTTCGAATGGAGATGATGCTGCAATAGGATCAGAAAACAAGGTAACAAATAACCTGATTTATAAGATTAACAGTCTTACCGGAACACAGTACGGTATTTATAATACCAGCTCCGATGGTGTGTTTTATTATCACAATACAGTTGTATTGGATGAAGCGTTATCAACAGCAGGTCTCACCCGAGGTTTTTATCAGCTAACTACTGCAACAAATATTCAATTCAGAAATAACATTGTGTATATAACCAGGGGAGGAACAGGCGTTAAATATTGTATCTACCTTGGAACAACCGGATCAACCGTCATTTCAAATAAAAATGACCTGTTTATAAATTCCCCGGCAGGTACCAACGGTGTTGGTAGTTTTGGTACAACAGGTTATACTACACTTATAGACTGGCAGGGAGCAAACAGCAACGCCTATGATCAGCAGAGTGTGAGTGTTGATCCCCTTTTCGCTAATCCGGTATTGGGCAATTTTGAGCCAAGTGCTGTTCAGGTAAATAATATTGGCGATCCGGTAGGTGTTGGGTTTGATATTAACGGGGCTCCACGTAGTGCAACGGTACCCGATCCTGGTGCCTATGAATTTAATGTGGTTGCCGGTGTTAATATGGGAGCGGAATCACTGGTTGCTCCATCAAACGCCTCTGGTTGTTATACTTCTGCGGAAACTGTTACCATCAAAATAAGGAATTATAGCGGAACGTCAATCGATTTTAGTGCTAATCCGGTAACTATTACAACTAATGTTACCGGTGCTGCTACCCAAGCGTTAACAGCGACGTTAAACAGCGGTACACTCGGGTCGGGATTAACGATGGATGTGCCGATGACAGCCACGTTAAATATGACGCCGACCGGGCTATATACATTTAATGCATTTACAACCGTAGCAGGTGATGTTAATCCTGCAAATGATGCTATGCCGCCAGCTAATGTTACTAAGGCTGTTTTAGCAGCCGGAACCGCTTCTGCCAGTCCTGCTGCTTATTGTATTACTGGTAGCACGCCAACTTTATCTACTACCGGAGCCACAGGTTTTGGCAGTTTACAATGGCAGCAAAGTACTACTCCGGGTGCAGGATTTACAAATATTCCAGGCGGCACAACAAATCCATATACAGTGGCCAGCGCCATAACTCAAACTATGTATTACAGGCTGATAACAAGTTGTAACGGAATTAATGTTACTTCAAATGAAGCTTCAGTAGTGCTTAATAATCCACAAATAACAGGCACTACGCCAGGTTCAGCATGTGGTCCTGGCCCGGTATCTGTACAACTTGCAGCAACTGGTACAGGAACTACCTTAAATTGGTATAATGTTCCGACAGGAGGAACAGCAATTGGTACGGGCTCTCCATTTAACACACCGCCAATAAGTGCTAATACAACTTATTACGTAAGTGCATCCCTTGGCGGCTCTACTGAAAATATGCCTTCGCCAACAATTGGCACAGCGACCTTCTTTACTGCATCTACAGGATGGGGATTGAGATTTACGGTTAACGATGCGGCCACAATCAATTCTGTAAAAATAAAAGCATCAAACTCGAGTGCCGGCGCCGCTTCCATGCAAATCAGAATCACTGATTTAGCAGATGTGAATGTATATACGGGGCCTGTTCATAATTTTACAATCGGCACTACTTTGGCCGAAGAAGTGATACCTGTTAATATTTTAGTTGCCCCCGGTAATTATAAAATGGTAATGACATCAACTGGTATTAACACTTTGGTAAGAGAAAGTGGAGGAGTTAGTTTCCCTTATACGGCGGTGTCAAATGCCGTCAGCATAACTGCCGGTGCCAATGGTACCGGAACGGCTCAAACTACTGCTGCCTATTATTGGTTTTATGATTGGGTAATTTCTACTGGTTGTGAATCTGCACGTACAGCAGTTTTAGCTTCTATAACCGGGCCTCCATCTGCAACCATTTCCTACGCAGGTTCTCCTTTTTGTACTTCTGGTGGAACAGCAACTGTTACTCAATCAGGTACTGCCGGTGGTACTTATTCATCTAATGCAGGTTTAAGTATTAACGCATCAACCGGTGCTATAACATTAGGAACCAGTACACCGAATACTTATACAGTTACTTATACCATAGCAGCTACAGCAAGTTGTCCGCTATTTACAACAACAACATCAGTAACAATTAATCCTAACAATACCGTTACACTTAGTTCTGCGGCGGGTACCGATGCACAAACAGTAACAATAAGTACACCAATAACCACTATCACTTATGCAACTACGGGGGCAACAGGCGCAACTGTTACCGGTTTGCCAGCCGGCGTTACCGGAGGATGGGCTGCCAATGTGGTAACCATCAGTGGTACGCCTACAGCTACTGGTACATTTAATTATACTGTTACCTTAACCGGAGGGTGTGGAACTATTACAGCGTTGGGATCTATCAATGTTAATCCGGCAGGTAATACCATTACCCTCAGCTCGGCAGCAGGTACTGATATGCAGACTGTATGTATTAATACGGCGATAACCGATATAACCTATTCAACTACAGGTGCAACCGGCGCAACCTTCTCAGGTTTGCCTGCGGGTGTAACGGGAGGCTGGGTAGCTAATGTGGTTACCATCAGTGGTACGCCAACAGCCTCGGGACCGTTTAGTTATACAGTTACTTTAACTGGTGGCAGTGCAACCGGAACGGCTACAGGAACTATTACGGTAACAGCAAACAATACAGTTACTTTAACTTCAGCCCCCGGTACAGAAACGCAAACTATAATTTTAGGTTCACCTATAACCACAATTACTTACTCGACAACAGGTGCTACCGGCGCTACATTTACCAGTTTGCCTCCAGGAGTTACCGGAGGATGGGCTGGCAATGTGATTACCATTTCTGGAACTCCCACTACCGCCGGAGTATTTAGCTATTTAGTGGGCTTAACCGGAGGCTGTGGCACCGTTAGTGCTTCAGGAATCATCTTTGTTGATGGTGGTTGTACGTTTGGTACTGGTTTTGGCTCAGCTACAATTGATCCGGGCGGCGCCGTAGTGACCATAACCGCTTGCTCTTTTGCAGGAGAATATTCTACCGTAAATGGTGCTTTTAACGGGCAAACCATTGTGTTCACCAGCAGTGTAGCCACAGATTGGATAACGGTTCATTCCGGCACATCTAACGGCCCAATTATAGCATTTGGACAGACGCCGCTTAGTTTTACGAATACTTTTACTGGAACCATATATCCGCATTGGAGTTCTAATAGCAGTTGCGGAACATCAGGGGGCTGTCGTACTACTACTGTACAATGTACCGTTTGTACTCCACCACCACCAACCAATGATGACTGTACTGCGGCCCTTCCTATTGTATGTGGAGGTACGGTAACGGGTACTACAGTTGGGGCAACAATAGATGTTGTACCATTCTGTGTTACAGATTTATCTACTGCCCCCGGCGTGTGGTACAGCTTTGCCGGTAATGGTGCCACGGTAACAATAAATACCTGTACCGGCACTACTTACGATTCCAAAATAGGTGTGTTTAGTGGTACTTGTGCATCACTTGTATGTGTAACGGGTAATGACGACTTCTGTGGACCTTTTCAGTCACAGGTAACGTTTGCCTCTGTACCTGGAACTACCTATTATGTATTAGTAACTGGCTTCGGCTCCGCTACAGGACCGTTTACATTAACAACAAGTTGTGTATTTCCTTGTACTATAACACTTACCTCTGCAGCGGGTACTGATGCACAATCGGTTTGTTTAGGTAATGCTATAACACCTATTATGTATGCTACAACGGTAGCAACAGGTGCAACGTTTAGTGGTCTGCCTCCGGGAGTCACAGGCAGTTGGGCTGCTGATGTGGTAACAATCAATGGCACGCCTACTGCTGCCGGTGTTTACAATTATACTGTAACCCTGGTTGGTTGTACAATTGCTACAACCGCAATGGGTACAATAACCGTTACCACCCCGCCAGCAGCTACTATTGCTTACACTGGTTCACCATATTGCAGCAACGCAGGTACAGCCAACGTAACCAGAACGGGAACAGCAGGTGGAACCTATAGTGCAACTCCGGGAGGTTTAACGCTTAACGCAGCAACGGGTGATGTAACATTAAGCACCAGCACAGCAGGTACTTATACCGTTACTTATACTATGGCAGCAGGTGGTGGATGTCCGGCAGTTACAACATCAACAACGATAACAATAACAGCTTTACCAAGTGCTACAATCAGCTATGCAGGCTCACCATATTGTTCAACTGATCTTACCGCTCCTGTTA
>JBBKXU010000073.1:0-5498 GCA_037969645.1 Ferruginibacter sp.
GAAATAAAAAAAATACTTGATACACCCAGTAACCCCGTTGGTTTTGTGAAATTTGTGCTTAAGAAAAAATTTTTTATTGATACGGTAACAGTGGTTAGCACACAACAATTTATGGGAAAGGCCGACAGTCTTGCTTATCATGGCAAAGTTGGTAAAACCTACGGCCCGTTCAAAAAAGAAAATATACTCGTAAAAATATTGGTGAAGGCTCCTAACACTTTTTATCATATTAATCATATCCTGATAGATACGGCTGTATTTGATAAAGGTTTTGCAGAGTCACTGGCTGATACAATTATCACCAAAATAAAAAACGGAATAACAACTTTTGCAGCACAGGCAAGTATTTACAGCGCCGACTATACATCTGCTGCAAAGGGCGGCGACCTGGGTTGGTTTGTCCAAGGCGTTATGCTTCGGGAACTTGATAAGGAAATGGTTAAACATAAAAAGGGAGATATGTTTACTGTCTGGTCTGTTTCGGGATTGCATATTGTAAAAATTGCCGACAACCCTAAAGAAGATACAGGTTATGCATTGTTGCTCAGGGTTATTTTATAAAAAATTCCAGCGCCAGCTCGTATCCCTTCAAACCCAAACCGCTGATAACGCCTTTTGCCTTGCCCGAAACATGAGATAGTTTTCTGAAATCTTCCCGACCAAAAATATTAGAGATATGCACTTCTATTACTGGAGAAGTAATAGCTGCAATGGCATCGCCAATAGCAACTGAAGTATGTGTATAGCCGCCTGGATTAAAAATTATTCCATCAACACTAAAACCAACTCTTTGAATTTCGTTGATTAACTCTCCTTCAACATTGCTTTGAAAATAAGAAACTTCCTGATTGGCATATTTACCTTGTAAAGTCTTTAGGTAAGTTTCAAAAGATTCTCCTCCGTAAATATCTACTTCACGTTTGCCGAGCAGGTTTAAATTAGGTCCATTGATGATTGCAATTTTCATAATGCTAATTTCACAAATTAAAACGAATTACACTAATTAAAATCCAATTCGTGTAATCAGCCTAATTCGTGTTTATAAGAGATATAAACTCATCAAACAAATACCTGCTGTCATGCGGCCCCGGCGTGGCTTCTGGGTGATATTGAACTGAGAAAGCTTTTTTATTCTTTATACGTATACCTTCAATACTATCGTCGTTGAGATTAATATGGGTAATTTCAATATTGGCATTTGCCCTCACAGCCTTTGGATCAACCCCAAAACCATGATTCTGTGTAGTAATTTCAGATTTACCGCTGATGATATTTTTCACCGGGTGATTTAATCCACGATGCCCATGGTGCATTTTAAAAGTAGGAATATCATTGGCCAGAGCTAACAACTGATGCCCGAGGCAAATACCAAACAATGGTTTGTCGGCAGCTAAAATCTGCTTAACTGTTTTAACTGCATAGTCCATTGGTGCAGGATCTCCGGGCCCATTGCTGATAAAATAACCATGTGGTTTAAATTGCTCCGTTTCTTCAAAACTGGTTTTTGCATTATGCACTTTTACATAAGCACCTCTCTCTACTAAGCAATTCAATATATTTTTCTTAATCCCAAAATCAAGTACAGCAATTCTCAATTCGCTTTTTTCATCTCCCAAAAAATAGGACTCTTTTGTACTTACTGTTGAGGCCAGTTCTAAACCATCCATGGAAGGCACTTCCTTTAATTTTTTTGTAAGTTGCTCAACATCTGTTGTCTCAGATGAGATAATGCAGTTCATCGCTCCTTGGGTACGTATATGTGCAACAAGTGCCCTGGTATCAATCCCATCAATAGCCACTACTCCCTGAGCTTCAAAATATTCCTGTAATGAAGCATCCGCCATAAAACGACTGTATTTATCCTCTAGGTTGCGACCGATAACAGCTTTAACTTTTACGCTGTCACTCTCCACATCAACAGCTTTTACACCATAGTTGCCAATATGTACATTATTCATGATTAACACCTGACCAAAATAACTGGGATCGGTAAAAACTTCCTGGTAACCAGTCATTCCGGTATTAAAACATATTTCACCGGTAGCTGTTCCTGTTTTACCAAAAGCAGTACCATTTAAAATAGTTCCATCTTCTAAAATTAAAATTGCCGGGGTTGTTTTTGTATCAGACATGTATTCTAAAGGTTTTGCAAAGAAAAGCACAGATAGGTGTAATAAACAAATAAAATTTCTCACATTGTTAATTTGTCTGAACGGGGATTTATTGGATTGTAAGGATTTACAGGATTATTTAGTAGTTACATTAATCCTTTTAATCCACTAAATCCACTACATCAACCCAAATCCCCGTTCAAACAACTTATAAAAAAAGCTCCGATATTAATATCGGAGCTCTATATAAACTGTTAGTTTTCAAATTATGCTTCTGCTTTTTCTTCAGTTGCAGTATCAGTTGTTTCTTCAGTTGCAGCTGGAGTTGCTTCCACTTCTTCAGTAGCTTCGGCTTTTTTCTTGCCACCACCGCTACGACGTGTTTTCTTAGCAGGCTCTGCGGCTTCACCAATTCCCTTGCCGTATATTTCGTTAAAGTCAACCAGTTCAATCATGGCTATTTCCGCATTATCACCAATTCTTGCACCAAGCTTGATGATACGGGTATATCCACCCGGACGAGCAGCAACTTTTGGAGCTACTACGGTAAATAATTCTTTAACAGCAGCTTTATCGTTCAAGTAGCTGAACACAATACGGTGATTGTGCATGATAGCTTCCTTACTGGCGTTGCTTTTTGTCTTTGTAATCAATGGCTCAATGTAAGTACGTAAAGCCTTTGCTTTAGCCAATGTAGTTGTAATTCTTTTGTAAGTAATCAACTGGCAGCCTAAGTTCATCAATAGGGCTCTTCTGTGAGAGGCTGTTCTGCTTAATTTGTTACCTTTTTTTCCGTGACGCATGACATTTTAGTTTTAATATTCGTCTGTACCGTGTCAGGAATTACAGACTACTTGTTATTGTATAGTTGCAAATTGCTTATTGCAAATTGCCGATTATTATTATTCGTCGTCTAATTTCAACTTGCTCAAATCCATTCCAAAGCTCAAGCCTCTCTCATGCAACACTTGCTCAATCTCACTTAAAGACTTCTGGCCAAAGTTTCTGAATTTCATCAGGTCTTCCTGCTCGTACTGTACCAACTCACTTAATGAATTGATCTTAGCAGCTTTTAAGCAGTTGAAAGCACGTACAGAAAGATCAAGATCTTCTAGTGGAGTCTTCAACACTTTACGTAATTGTAAAGTTTGTTCGTCAACCAGATCTTCTTTCTTATCTTCTTTAGTATCGAAAGTGATATTCTCATCAGTGATGATCATCAGGTGCTGTATTAAAATACGGCTGGCCTGCTTCACAGCATCTTCCGGATGAATAGTACCGTCGGTAACAACTTCCATGATTAATTTTTCAAAATCAGTGCGTTGTTCAACACGGGTATTCTCAATTGAGTATTTTACATTCTTTATGGGAGTGTAAATAGCATCAACTGCGATATACCCAAAATGAGAATTCTTCTCCTTGTTCTCTTCAGCAGGAACATAACCACGGCCTTTGCCTATGGTGATTTCAATATCAAGCTTAGCGCTGTTATCCATAGTACAGATCAAAAGCTCTGGATTCATTATTTCAAAAGTAGGAGAAGCTTCGCCAATCATACCTGCAGTGAATTCAGTCTTATTCTTGATAGAAAGTGTTACTTTCTCAACGCTAACATCACCTTCAAGCTTGTTCTTAATACGAACCTGCTTCAGGTTTAAAATTATTTCTGTAACGTCTTCGGTAATGCCTTTCAGAGTCGCAAACTCATGATCAGCACCGGCAATGTTGATACCGATGATAGCATAACCCTCTAAAGAGTTCAATAACACCCTGCGAAGAGAGTTACCGATAGTTACACCATAACCTGGCTCAAGCGGACGAAATTCGAAGATGGCTTCAAACTCGGTTGCTTTTTGAAGAACGATTTTATCTGGCTTAACAAAATTTAAAATTCCCATTTGTATTTTGTTGTTTTAATGTTTAAAATTTTATTTGTGCTGAAGCTAAATCAGCTGAAACTATTACTTAGAGTACAATTCCACAATTAGTTGCTCCTTAATATTCTCAGGAACACTTTCCCTTTCAGGATATGTTATAAAAGTACCTTTTGATGTAGTTTCATTCCACTCTAACCAATTAAACTTAGGATTCTTACCCTTTAAGTTTCCGGTGATAGAAGCATTAGCAGCACTCTTATTCTTTAAGCCGATAATATCACCAGCTTTGCAGCTGTATGATGGAATATTCAATACCTCTTCGTTAATAGTAATATGCTTGTGCGACACCAACTGACGAGCAGCCTGGCGGCTTGGAGCAATACCTAAACGAAAAACCACATTGTCTAAACGGGCTTCTAATAATTTAATCAGATTTTCACCGGTAACGCCTTTTTTACGGGCAGCTTCACCATATGTTTTACGGAATTGTTTTTCCAGCAAACCATAAGTGTACTTAGCCTTTTGCTTTTCTCTTAATTGTAAAGCATACTCACCTAAAGTTTTACGCTTACGGTTAGCACCATGCATACCCGGAGGGTTGCTGTTCTTGGTTAACCATTTTCCATTACCTGTAATGGGTTCTCCAAAGATTCTGGAGATTTTTGTTTTGGGGCCTGTATAACGTGCCATAATTGTTTTAGTGGTCTTTTAGTGACGATGTATCATTATAAAGACCTTTTAAATGAATGATACACCCTTTTTTAAATTGGCAATATGCAATTTGCAATCGGCAATTTGCCTATTGCTTATTGTCAATTGCCTATTGAATTAAACTCTTCTCTTCTTTGGAGGCCTGCAACCATTGTGTGGCAATGGAGTAACGTCTTTGATCATGTTGATCTCGATACCGTTTTGGGACAAAGAACGGATGGCACCTTCACGGCCACTTCCCGGTCCTTTTACAAATACATCAACTCTTTTTAAACCTGCATCCAAAGCTGTCTTAGCTGCGTCAGCTGCGGCCATTTGAGCTGCGTAAGGCGTGTTCTTTTTAGAACCCCTGAAACCCATTTTACCTGCACTACTCCAGCTAATTACCTGGCCTTGCTTATTGGTTAAACTGATAATGATGTTGTTGAAACTTGCAGTAATGTGAGCGTCGCCGTAGCTGTCAACTTTTACTACTCTTTTTTTTGAGGAAGCTTTTCCACCTTGTGCTTTTGCCATAATTAATTCTAATAGGTAATCTTAAAAAATATATCTCGGTTTTAACCGAAACTGATCCAACCCTCCTGCCGACTTCTTAGCGATCTGGTATTGTTTCAAATAATTGAAGTCTTATTAAAAGCTAAAAGCCAATAGCAATTAGCTAATAGCTTACTTAGTAACTTTCTTCTTACCTGCAACTGTCTTACGCTTACCTTTCCTTTGACGACTGTTAGTACGTGTACGTTGTCCACGAACAGGTAAACCTTTACGATGACGTAAACCACGGTAACAAGCAATATCC
>JBBKXU010000074.1:0-3652 GCA_037969645.1 Ferruginibacter sp.
TAATCTAACAGATTATCTCGATAAAACTCTCAAGACCTTGACACATAAAGCGGTAGCGGCACACGCCCTTAAGTGTCCGCTATGTCATTCGCTTCTGAACGAAGTGAAAGATGCCGTTGAGATTTGTCACGAGTTGAATGCCCCCAAAACAACTCTGACAAGTCTCGAAGCACGCATATTAAATGCGACGGTTCCTGAAACGGCGATGTCTTGCAACACATTTGAAGACCATCTAACCGATTATCTGGATGGATTTTTGCCTGCGAAAATTTTCCATCGTTGGGAACGTCACGCTGTTCTGTGTGATTCTTGCACCGATCTACCGGGCGAGGTCGTGCGTTCAATCGCTGCCTGCTATACATATAAGGTTGAGGAACTTCCCCTCCCCGAAGGTTTGAATGCGAAGATTTTAGAAAATACGATCGGCACAGTTGAAGCAAACGAAGTTAAAGCGTCTTGGGCTTCACAAGTTCGTGAATGGATGCGTGGATTTAGTGTGCCAATTTCAGTACCGCAACTTGCTCCTGTTGCAATGATGCTTTTAATGGCATTTATGTTTTTTAGTCAAACTACGGGTGGCTCATTTAGCGGTGCTTATCAAAAAAGTTTTGAATTAGCAGGACAAACATATCAACAAGGTGCTGATATGCTCGGCGGAAAAGAGCAGGCTATTCCGCAACAACAAAATGACGGAACTCCGACAGAAGGAATTTTTGTTAAGGATAAATAATTAAATGAATTGTGCATATCACACACACAATGCAGCAGTTGTAAGTTGTAACGGATGCGGAAAATCCCTCTGTCCCGCTTGCGATCATCGCGTTAAAGGCTTTCCTTATTGTCAGGATTGTATCGTTGCCGGAGTTGAACTTCTACGCAATGACAATCAAGCGATTTATGTTCCGATCGACAAAAAACAAACTTCGCCGAATCTGGCAACACTTTTATAGTTAAGTTGCCCCGTACTCGGATCGGCGTACAACGGGCAAACTACAAAAGCTCTGATTCATTTCCTTGTTTTTATAGGTTTGTTTCAAATGGCGATTATTTCAAGCGGAACAGCGTTTTTCGTTTTAGGATTTATTGGAATGTGGCTATTTGCAGCGATTGATTCGTGGCGGACGGCTCAGTTAATGCACGTTGGAATAACACCAAATGATGCTGAAGATGTTCTTGTTCAACGATTTTCAAGCAACACAAAACTTTGGGGAATCGTTCTGACCGTCATTGGGGTTTCATTCTTTTTACAGACAATTTTTAATCTCCAAGCGTTGATGAATTTCATTTTACCGGTTTTACTTATTGGTTTAGGACTTTATTTATTGCGAAATTATGTTTTTCAAACAAAAAATAATGAGCAAACTTTTGATGATTTCCCCAATCATAGAGAAGCCGCAAGCTTTTCAGATGCAATAGTTAGTCCTGATGTTATTAGAAGCGATTTTGATCTGTCCGATGATATTAAAACACAAATTCGCAATAAAAAATGGAAAAACAGGTAGCAAATTTAGTATTATGGAAATAGGGCAGAAATAGCCGTTTATAATAATGAGGCTTTTCTGTGGTAATATAGCAACATCAAGAGGATTTATTAGTTATGGCAAATTGGATTAAAACCGCAGGAAAATGGGGAGTGGGACTTTTAAGTGTAGCTCTCATCACAGGACTTGGATTCGTTGTATTTTTTCCCGAATTAAGTACTGACCTAACAATGCAAGCAAATAATAATGCTGATAGCTGGTTGGGAACAATTCTTGCTATTTTAGCTTTGGTAATTACGTTATTAAAGCAAATCATTGGCTTTATTGGTTTCTTGACATTTATTATCAAGGTTGGAGTTGTCCTATTTTTTGTAGCATTATTCCTAGGTATTGGAATAATGATCTTGCGAACTTGGAAATCTAGTCAAGCTAGTAAAGAATAATTTACATACATTTTTAAGGATATAAATGGCACACATTATCAAGCAACTCTTAAATAAAGTTGATTTAGATGATAGTATGTGCTATTTTTCTTAGATAAACATACAAATAGTAACCAAATAAATTTAATTAAAGACTGCCCCTAAGGTTATTAGTGCCTTTAACAACTAAGAATTTGCAAGGAATTACCCCTCGAAGTAAAGTTTGCAATTTTCTTTTATTGTAAGACAAAAGGTTTTGTTTGGCACGAAATAATAAAGGAGTTTTTATACATATAATGCAAAAAAACAACCGTTTTTATACATTTCTTTTATCGCACACAACAAAAGAAAGAATTTACATACGCAAGTTGGAGATTTCCAAAAAACTTGTCCATACAGGTGCGGCAAGCTTAATACTTAGCGTTGGCATTGGGTCATTGGGAATAATCGGATTTGCAAATTCCAACAGTTTTGAAAACATTGCTAAATTTACCAATTCCCACGCAGCCAATACTCTTACTGCTAAGTTGGACTCAAGAAGTGCCATTCAACCAAAAAAGAAATCCACAACAAACAATCCACCACAATTAAATAATTATGACCGTCCTTCAACAGATGAAGAACTGGCACAAAATAGTGGCGGACCAAAAACAGGCTCTTTTCAGCTAACAGCAGTTGATTCTAGTTCAGAAGAAACCGAAATCGAGAAAAAACTAAATTTAATTGAAAAAACAAGTAACCCAAGATTTTTACCAACAATCTGGGCTCACTTAGGAAAAATCAATAACGAATTTGGTTTCAGACGTAATCCTTTTGGCGGACGTTCTTATGAGTTCCATTCAGGAATGGATATTGATGGCGAAAAAGGTGATATGTTAGTTGCCCCTGCAAACGGAACAGTCTTAAAAGCCGGGTGGCAAGGCGGTTACGGATATTTGATCGAAATTGATCACGGAAACGGTTTAAAAACTCGCTATGGTCATCTTTCAAAGGTAAAAGTTAGCGTTGGTGACACAATTCAAAGAGGACAGTTAATCGGTTTAATCGGTTCAACCGGACGTTCAACCGGACCACACCTACATTACGAATTACGTCTAGATGATAAAGCAATCAATCCACGTAGATTTTTGCCACCGGAACCAACTGATATTAAAGGTTAAGCAGAAAAATTTTATTAAATAGGAAAAGCGAGTTGATATATAACTCGCTTTTTTTTATTGGAGTAAGAACAAGTAGCTTCGGCATATCAATTGCACTTATATAATCGAAAGGCAAGAAAGCGTCTTAATTTAAGACACTTTTACAATTCTAAAGAAAACAGGAGAAAAACACTTTGAAAAATTTTAAATTAATATGCGGAGTTTTCGCACTAATAATATCAGCAATTGCACTAAATGCTTGTTCCGATGCAGCAACAGAAAGAGCCCAGGAAGTCGGCGGAGTTACAGCACAAAAAATCATTGAAAATCCTAATGAGTATGTCGGCAAAACAGTCACGGTCAGCGGAAACGTTGAAGACATATATGATCCGAGGGCATTTGATATGGATAGTACAACGAGCGTTGGTAACCTATTAGTTATTGGGGCGAAACCATTTCCTAAAGTCCCTAACGATGAAGGAAGAGTTGCAACCAAGGGTGATATTGCAACAGTTACAGGCGTTATCAAAATGATGACCACGGTTGAGGAAATAGAACGTGAGATCGGATGGGATTTATCTACACAGATCGAAACTACTTATAAAACCAA
>JBBKXU010000075.1:0-11528 GCA_037969645.1 Ferruginibacter sp.
TAATGTTGGGCAGTTCAAATATCTTACCATAGAAGTCAAGTAAATCATCACCCATCACGCCTTCACGCAGGTCGCCCATTTCAACCATGATGATGATTTTGTGTGTCTTTTTCTGACGCACAGCTTCTACACTCAGTAATTTTATAACAGACAAGTCAGTATTAAAACTTACGTCGGCATATTTAATCAATTTTGGGATACTTCTTTTCGGGGGAGGTTTTATATAAACCGTCTGAATACCAGGGGCAAGTTCTTTAATGGCTTTCAAGTTAGTAAGACGGGTATCATGCATTTGCACAATCCCCAGCTCTACCAGTTGCTCGAGGTACAATTTATTGCCGCATAGCATCTTGGTAACAACACCCCACTCGGTATTGTTTTTCTTAAACAGTTTGTCAAGAAAACGATAGTTCTGTTTTAACCTGTTTTTATATAATTTTAAATAAGCCATTTCAATATATTAATCAACAATTATTCTGGGAATATCTTTTGGTAAACGTGTGAGCATTTCATAGTTCAGTTGGTTACTCATTTCGCTGAAAGAAAAAACGCTGACTGTTTTATTTTTTTGTGCGCCAATCAAAACTACTTCGGTTCCTTTTTCTACCGAATCAATATGAGTTATGTCAACAGTTGTCATATTCATATTCACAATGCCGATAACAGGAGCTTCGGCACCACGTATCAATACCTTTCCGGTATTGCTGAGGTTACGGCTGTAACCATGCGCATAACCAACCGGAATAAAAGCAACCGTCATATTATTATGTGCCAGGTAACTTGTGCCATAACCAATAAATTCTCCCTTTTTTACTTTTTTTACACTCATCACTTTACTTTTCCAGGTGATGACGCGTTTGATAAATTTATTGGTTCTTTCTTTATCACCTGAGTAGCGAACATGAGTTTCTGCATTGGGCCAAAAACCATATTGCATAATACCAACCCGTACCATGTTAGAAATAGTTTCGGGATAATTCATCACAGCAGCTGAACAAGCCATGTGTTGGTATGCCGGTTTCATTCCAGTGCGCCCAACTGTTAACATCAACTTGTGAAAATTACCAATCTGCTGCGCCACCCTGAAATTATTTGCCATACTCTCGGCACCAGCAAAATGTGTACATGCGCCTCTAACATCAAACAGGTCGGCGTTTTTTTGAATTAATTCTCCGGCTGCAATAATCCCTTTCTCTTCAAAACCTGTGCGGTTCATACCGGTTTCCAGTTCTATATGAATTTTTGCTTTTTTCTTAAGTTTTTTTGCATACTTTAAAGCAGACTCTAATCGTCCCATATCAAAAACGCAAAATTCTATTCCTTCTTTGATTGCCCATTCTATCGCTTCGTTTTCAACATAACCCAAAATGTAAATTTCGGGTCGCTTTTTAAAGTGAGTAGCAATTTGGTATGCTTCATCGGTAGAATACACAGCAAAGTAGTTAACACCACATGACATCGACAGGGTTACGAATTCGATAATTCCATGACCGTAGGCATTACCTTTTACCACGCTGCAGTATTTAGTATGCGTACCAATTTTTTGCTTTAAAAACTTAAGATTAGATTCTAATGCTGATTTACTTATTTCTATGATGGATGATTCGAACATTATTTACTTAACAGATTTTTTGTGATGGAATGAAAAATAGTTACTCCTGTGGCAACAATGCTATCAGGAAAATCATAATCAGGATTATGCAGCGCAGGCTGGCCTTTTCCGGCACCCAGACCAAACATACATCCGTTGTATTTGGATGTAAAAAAACCAAAGTCTTCTGCCCATTTAAAAGGCACGGCTTTTTCTTCAATGGTAAAATCATTTTGTTGGGCCGATAATCTTACCACATCATTCGCATCCTTTCTATTATTGTTTGCATAAAAGGTTTGAGTGAATTCATGCCCCGGTATCAAACCATATTTAACTGCAATTTCTGTTGATTTGTTTATTAAAGTTGATTCCAGTTTTCTTAAACGTTCATTATCCCAGCAGCGTAAGGTGTAATGCAGTTGGGCTTCTCCTGCAGATATGCCGTAGGCTATTGCACCCATATTAATATGTACAGGTGTTATCAATTGAAAATTCTCATCCTCCGGTTTATTATGATTTAGCTTATCCGCAAATGCTATAATCTCACTGATGGCATTAGCAGGATTGAATCCAAACTCAGGTTCAGCAGCATGTGCCGTTTTTCCTTTGAGTTTGATAATGAAACTGTTTACGGCGGCAGAAAACAGGCCGTCTTTCACAACAATATTTCCTTCTTCATAACCCGGTAAATTATGCAAGGCAAAGACAAAATCAGGTTGAATATTGAATTTTGTATCTTCTACAACTTTTGCCGCACCTTCACCGGTTTCTTCTGCAGGTTGAAATAATAAATATACTTTTCCGCTCACCGGTTTTTCCGCCGCAAGCTTTTCAGCAAGGCCGCATAATATAGTTGTGTGACCATCATGTCCGCATTTGTGAGATACCCCATCAACAACAGAACGATGTGGAAATTCATTTACTTCCTGTATTGGCAAAGCATCCATATCGGCCCTGAAAAGCAAGGTTGGGCCGGGTTTGCCCGAATCGAAGAGCACAAGAATCCCTTCGCCGCCAATATTGTTTATCAGCAGATCGGGATTTAATTTCTTTATAAAACCTGATACATAGGCAGCTGTATTTTTTTCATTGCCTGGTAACTCGGGATTTGCATGAAGCAATTGCCGCAGATGAATAAGATGTTGTGCCGTTGTTTCCATTTGATTATCGTTGCAAACGCATTTCTAAATATTTGTTGGTGAAGCCTAATTTTTCGTACAAAAATTTTGCAGGGTTATCAGATTCCACATGTAGCGCAATACTACCTGTGGCCCTGTCCATTGTTTTTTGCATCAGGCTTTTGCCCAAGCCTTTTCCACGGTGTGCTTTATCAACGGCTATGTACACCAAAATATTTTCGGGAATATAGCCGCTCATGCCGGTTTCATTTATAATAACAGCTCCGGCTATCTTTCCTTCTTCATGCGCTACTGTGACAAAGCCGCCACGCTCAGGATTAAAAACATAATCCAGACATTTTAAAATCAATTCCTTTTTATCGCCAAATTGATCAAGATGTTGAAACAGGAATGAAGCGATAGCGTCATTGGTAAACAGATAATGTTTACCCGTTTGCTGATCTATTATAATAATTTCCATTATACTTTTTTTAAGGTTGAATAATTTGATGGTAATAAATAACTACCAGCCGTAAATAATATTAATGAGGTGAGGATGCCAAAAAGGTTTGCATCTAAACCAAAAGGTAACTCTTTAACAGCGATACTTAAAATTACAGTTGTTAAACCGCCGCCAATCATGGCCAGCAAAGCTGCATTTGAATTTGTTTTTTTAAAGAATAAGGCTGCTACAAGCGGCACAAACAGTCCTGATACCATAAAGGCATAAGAATATAACATCAACTCCAGCACATTGCCCATGAGCGATGCCAGTATGATTGCCATAACACCCAGTATCAATGTAAACAATTGCGACAGGCGTAATGTTCTCTTACTCTCGTGATCTATTTTGAAAAAATGATTCAAAATATCTGTTACAATATTTCCTGAAGCTGCCATTAAACAACTATCGGCTGTTGATAAGATGGCTGAAAAATAAACCGCCATCATTACACCCATTAAACCAACAGGCAATATTGTTCTTAATAAAAGTGGTAGACCCATTTCCGGATCCATACTTCCAGCTGTTGCAAAACCAAGGCCTGCAAACATGCCTTGCTCGGCGGCCACTCTTGCAAATAAACCAAGTGCCACGCCCATGAAAGCCATAATGGGCCATTCAAACAGACCGGCAATAAACCACGCTTTTTTCGCTTCCTTTACATCACGGCTTGCATAAATACGTTGGTATAATGTCATGCCCACAAACCAGATGGGGATGATGGTTACGCCCCAGTTAACCAATGTTTGCCAGGTAATATTGGTGAGCGATAGAAAATCTTTGCTAAGTGTTGCATTAATAGCATCAATGCCGCCGATTGCTGTGTATGCAAGTGGAATGCCGATGAAACATAAACCACCAATCAAAACAATCCACTGAATGGTATCTGTATAAATAACTGCGTTCATGCCACCCAATACTGTATAACCAACAGTGATGATGCCCATTACAATAAGAGCCGTCGTCATATCCAGCGAAACAAAAGAAGCTGATGCCAGTTTTGCGCCGGCAAGAATCTGCGAACTTGTAAATCCTAAATAGCCGATTGCAGAAATGATTCCTGCAACCAATGCAACACGTTTATTAAAAAAATGACCAAACACCTGGGGAAAAGTAAACAGCTTAGTATCTTTTCCCAGCGGATGAATTTTAGGAATAAGAATTACGGCACTCAGCCAGGCGCCGATCAGTCCTGTAAACAACATCCACGAACCGGATAAGCCCATGATGAAACCAAGTCCGCCCAGACCGATTGAAAATCCGCCACCAACATCTGTTGCAACTACGGAGAGGCCAATATGCCAGCGGGTCATTTTTCTGCCACTCACAAAATAATCTTCGGCATTTTTATTTTTCCGCAGAAAATAAAAACCGATGACCAAGAGGATCAGCATATAAGCAATAAATATCCCGGCATCAATCCAGTGCATGTTCAATATTTACCTGATGAAAAAATAAGATTACGACCCGTTTGAGTGCAAGACGAATCGGGTTAAGAAGGCGCAAATTTACAAAAAACGCAGCCGGTAGAAAAGTTATACGTATTAAAATCTCATTAAAATAAAGTTAACTGCTGAAACAGCTTGCAGTGGCGGCTTTAAAGACATACGCAAATCACAAATGTATCAATTGGTAAATTTATCTTTTGAATCTTTCAATACCGAAAGCATTAATTGGCATGCTCAACTGGCGTTTATCAATCATTTCCTGTATTAATTTACCTGTTCCTGTTGCTAAGGAAAGTCCGAGCATGGCATGACCACCGGCAATGATTAAGTTGTTAAATTTTGAATGTCGGCCAACGTATGGAAGTCCATCGGGACTTAAAGGCCGAAGGCCGCTCCAGGGAACCTGTTTTTCTGTAAGTGGTAAATCAAGATCGGGATAATACTTCTTAACCGATTCAACAATAGCTTTTACTCTTTTGGACATGATGGGAGAGCCGGGTGAATTTATTTCCATAGTTCCTGCCAAACGTAAATCATTGCCAACGGGAGTTGTAACTACCCGGTGATCAACAAGTATGGCAGGATATTGTAACTGCGGAAAGAAATTTTTATACGTGATGCTGTAACCTTTACCTGCCTGCATTAAAATATTGATGTCTAATTTTTTTGCAAGTGATGGAAGCCAGGCGCCATTCGCCAAAATGAATTCATCAGCGGGTATTTTCTCTTTTTCTGTAATTACAGCAGTGATATTGTTTCCGGTTTTTTCGAAACCCGTTACGGCAGATTCTGAAATTATTTTAACGCCTTTTTGTAGCAGATAATTTTTTAAACTTTCGGTAAACAAGCCCGGATGCAAATGCGCATCATCTTTATAGACTATACCTCCTTTAACATAAATGGTTGTGGATGATTCCAAATCCTGCACTTGCTGTGCCGATAATGTTTCTGATTGCATACCCATCGTTGCTGCCTGCTTTGCCAATGCTTGCTCATGCTTTTCGCTTTCAGCAGTTTTGTAAACAATGAGAATGCCTTTTTCTTTCAGGAAAAAACTATCGCCGATGTTGTTTTTCATATCCTCAAATAAATCTCGGCTTAACGATAATAATTGATGCAGGTGAGGAATATTCTGCTGCATGGTTTTTTCGTTGGCGTTTCGCCAGAAACTAAAACCCCAACGAATGAGATCCATGTTTATCCGTGGTTTAATATAAAACGGGCTTGAAGAATTGAGCATCCAGCGCATGCCTTGGGCAACAATACCAGGTGATGCTAGCGGAACAAAGTGACTTGGCACAATATGGCCGGCATTGCCATAAGAAGCACCATCAGTCATATCGGTGTTGTCAATAACAATTACTTCATGTCCTTCCTTTATTAAATAATAAGCACAGCTTAGACCAATAATGCCGCCACCGATTATAACTGTTCTCATCTTTAGTAAAGGCTTTTTGTTTGAAAAGTATCTGTGTCAATCCGTTTTATCCGTGTCATCCGTGTTCCATCTACAATACCTGAAATCCAAACGCATACGGATCATCCTCATCATCTATCGTAATCGTATTTTGTCCATACACTCTTGCCCATCCCTCAATGCTTGGTCTGATCGCAGGTTTGCCGGCAACCAATAATTCTTCTTCTATCCTGCCAATAAATTTACTGCCGATAATACTTTCATGAATAAATTCATCTCCTTTTCTCAGCAACCCTTTTGCATACCATTGCGCCATTCGGGCGGATGTGCCGGTGCCGCAGGGACTTCGATCAATGGCTTTGTCGCCATAAAAAACAGCGTTACGGGCAGTAGATGTTTTGTCAAGCACAGCACCCGTCCATAAAATATGACTGCAACCCTTTATCGTTTCATTTTCGGGATGAACAAAAATATATTTATCATTAATGGTTTTTCTTAGTTCTCTCGACCAGCTGATTAATTTATCTGCGGTATAATGTTCAAGTCCATTAAAGTTTTTCTGTACATCAACAATGGCATAAAAATTTCCGCCATAAGAAACATCAACTACCAGTTCTCCCAGCTCAGGACAATTAACAGTAAGTTCTGTTTCAGCTAAGTAAGATGGAACGTTCGTTAGTTTTACAGATTTTACTTTGCTTGCTTCTTCTTTATAAGAAATTAAAACTAATCCTGCAGGTGCTTCCATTTTTACAATGCCCGGTGTAGGTTTTATCAAACCTTCTTCAATAGCGATGGTAATGGTGCCGATGGTTCCATGACCGCACATGGGAAGGCAGCCACTGGTTTCGATAAACAAAACAGCAACATCATTCTCCGGGTCATGTGGCGGATACAAAATGCTGCCGCTCATCATATCGTGGCCACGTGGTTCAAACATCAATCCCTTGCGTATCCAGTCAAATTCTTTTAAGAAATGCTGGCGCTTCTCACTCATGTTGCTCCCTATAAGTTCGGGCCCACCTTCTTTTACAAGGCGAACGGGGTTTCCGCAGGTATGAGCATCAATGCATGTAAATGTTTTTTTCAAGGCTGTTTTCTAAATTAGATATGCAACTTAATTAAAACTTTCCTTGTTTTATAGAAGAGCGTACAAAGATTATTTTACCCTTATTAAAGTTCTTATTAAAAAGGCCACTCTCAAATTAATGGTAGTGGCCTAATACATAGTTATCAGCGTTTATTTTTTCTTGAACGTAGATTCTTTAAAAACTCTTTTTTCTGCTCCTTTGCGATAGATAGGACAATAGTAATCCAGCGCATCCATAGCTTCATTGTAATTTAGCCAATAGTCGGTAACTGTACCGGCGAAGACAAATCTTCCCGAGTAATTGTACATATCCCTTGTGCCGCGGCTGCTGAAATTGCCGTAAACAACATCGCCTTCGTAAGGTTTGTAGCTGGCATAGGCCCGTACAATATTGTATCCGTAATAAGTTTCAACAACATAGTAACTACAATATGCATCGCTGTAAACTACGTGTCCTTCTTCTTTGCTTAGCCAGTAATTTTCGTTGTTTGAAATAACAGTTGTGTCTTTAACACAGCTGCTCAGTAAAACGATTGCAAGCAAGAAGGTTGCGGAAAGTGTAAATATTTTTTTCATAATGGTTTTGTTTAGAATTTAAAAAATGTTGTGTTATCTATACTTATAACAAAACTGTGCCAGAACATAAACAAGGTGATTTTAAATTTGTTAAAGTGAATAGATTATAAATATTCGCTTTCTGTAGGTTTAATTTGAATTTGCGATTTCTGTTTTATTTAACAGGGTACTTGTTGATCGGCATCATTGGTAAAACGGGAAATTACTGGGGGAAAGATTGCCAAAGATTATTTACATTACACTCTGTAATTTTATACAATGGAACAGTACGGAAAGATTTTGTTGTTTGCTATGCCTGCCTTTCTGGTTTTGGTTTTACTTGAGAAATGGTATGGCTGGTACAAAGGATTCGATACCGTTAGAACCATGGATATGGTCAGTAGTTTGAGTTCGGGCGTAACCAATGTTACGAAAGATGTGTTGGGGTTAAGTATTGCTTTGTTGGGCTACAGTTGGTTGGTTAACCGTATTGCATTAACGCATATCGAATCAAACTGGCTTGTTTTTTTAGTAGCATTTATTGTATTAGATTTTGCCGGATATTGGGTTCATCGGATCAATCATAAAGTAAATTTTTTCTGGAATAGTCATATTGTTCATCACAGCAGCGAGGAGTTTAATTTAGCCTGTGCTCTCCGGCAAAGCGTTTCATCTTTTGTAAAACTGTTTTCTTTTTTATTGATACCGGCAGCTTTGCTGGGCGTGCCTGCAATTGTAATTGCTACGGTTGCACCTATTCATTTGTTTGCACAATTCTGGTATCATACCCGTCATATTGATAAAATGGGTTTTCTCGAAAAGATATTGGTTACACCATCTCATCACAGAGTGCATCATGCTATAAACAAAGAATATCTTGATAAAAACCTGTCGCAGATATTTATCATCTGGGATAAACTTTTTGGTACTTTTCAGGAAGAGTTGCCCGATGTACCGCCGGTGTACGGCATCACACGTCCGGTAAGAACCTGGAACCCTATCAAAATAAATTTTCAGCACATGTGGTTGTTGATAAAAGACGCCTGGCATGCAGAAAGTATAAAAGATAAGCTACGCATTTGGTTTATGCCTACTGGTTGGCGGCCCGCTGATGTAGAGGCAAAATACCCCGTGTATAAAATTGAGGACGTATATCATTTTGAAAAGTACGATACAAAAACAAATGCACTTTTATTAGCCTGGGTTTGGGTTAAACTGATATCGCTGTTATTGTTTGTAAGTTATTTCTTCGGGAATATTGCAAACATAGGCAGCCCCGATATGTTTATATATGGTGCTTTTGTGTTTATATATGTATATGCTTATACCGAACTGATGGATGGTAATAGATATGCTTTATTTTGGGAAGCTTTAATGGCAGCTGTTGGTATTGTCGTTATTTATTACGTAGGCGATTGGTTTGGTGCCAACACATTTTATCCGTGGATAAGCAATGTCTTAATGGCTTATTTCGCTTTATCGGTTGCTGTTACCGGCTGGTTGGTTTATTCAAAAGAAACCAACCAGGTTGCATTATCTGCTTAATTTTTTATTGCTTCTTTTGTTGGCTCATCGTTTACCGTTCTCCAGATATATAATGGATTCTCATTCTTTAATTCATCAGGCAATAAATCATTCCCCCAGTTTTGAAAAGCGATTGGTCTTGCAAAACGTTTGATGCCATCGGCGCCTACAGCACTGTATCTTCCATCGGTGGTAGAAGGGAAAGGGCCGCCGTGATGCTGACTCAGGCAAACTTCTACGCCTGTTGGTACACCGTTTAAAATTAAACGCCCACAAATATTTTTTACCGATTCTACTAATTCACTGTTTTCTTTCATATCGGCATCCGTTGCCATAATAGTGGAAGTTAATTGTCCTTCTAGGTTCTTTGCAATAGTTATCATTTCGTTCATGTCTTTACATCTGATGATGATGGAGTAGGGGCCAAAAACTTCCTGATGCAGTACAGGGTTATTTAAAAATGCCTGTCCGGTTGCGGTGGCAATAGTTGGTAAACCTTCGTCTTCTTTTACATCAACATCCGATTCAGCAACCAAATGCACGTCTTTCTGCAACAAAGCGTTGCCTTTATTTTTTTTGTATGCACTCACAATGCCCGGGTGTAACATAGGCGCAGGGTCAATTTTCTGAATAGCTTTACCAAGATCGTGAATAAAAGTTTTTAAGGCTTCACTTTCAATCCCTATAATCAAACCGGGATTTGTACAGAATTGTCCAACACCCAAAGTGATGGAGCCAGCATATTGCTGTGCAATTTCTGCTGCAGCATTATTTAATTTTTCGGGCATTAAAAAAACAGGGTTAATGCTTCCCATTTCTGAGAAAACAGGAATTGGTTCTTTACGTTGATTACCCCAATCGAATAATTGTTTGCCACCGATGTAGGACCCGGTAAAACCAACTGCTTTGGTAAGCGGATGTTGTACCAATGCCTGACCCACTTCAAATCCTGCGCCATGTATATGTGCAAAAATCCCTTTGGGCATATTACATTTTTCGGCAGCAACCATAATTGCTTTCGCTACCATTTCCGATGTTTCGGCATGGGCCGGATGCGCTTTTACAATAACGGGGCAACCGGCGGCAAAGGCACAGGCCGTATCGCCACCGGCAGTGGAATACGCAAATGGGAAATTACTGGCTCCAAAAACAACTACCGGCCCTAGCGGCACCAGCATTTTTCTGATATCGGGTTTTGGCGGCGTTTTATCGGGCACGCCGGTATCTATTCTTGCATCCAGCCAATTCCCTTTTTCGCAGGCCTCGGCATAACTATTTAATTGAAAAATAGTTCTGGCTCTTTCGCCACGCATCCTTGCTTCTGGTAAATGGGCTTCCCTCATAGCAGTATGTATCAATTCATCACCACAGTTTTCCAGTTCAATGGCTATCGCTTTCATAAAAGCCGATCGTTGTTTCAAACTCATTTTACGGTAAATATGAAAAGCATTCCATGCTTCCTGCATGGCAATATCTATTTCCTGTTTTGTAGCATCTGTATAATTCATAAATAATTTTTGTAAGTAGGTAATATAGTATAATTAAGGCTGACAAATTTACATTTATTATTCAGTATGGAATACTCATTGAATTATACTATCAATTTAAAAGTTAAAATTGACAACAAAGTACAGATATATACCTTTGTGTTGGGGAGCATACTGGGATTGCATTTGGATAAATGAATTAAAATTTATTTTTTTAAGTGCCTATTTTTTTGTATATTCTCCCTTCAGCGTACTTAGGAATACCAACCTGAGAGTGCTGTATATTATTATACATATTTTATTCTCCATTTATTTATGAATTCGGAAACGATCAATTTAGAAAAAAAAGCAATTAGCTTCAGGCAATCTGATGCTTTATTAGAGCGCCGGAAGGCAATTGTTGCCGACGGTGTCGGGATTTTTTGTCCGTCATCTGCAGTTGAAGCCAGAGGAGCCATTATAAAAGATATGGACGGGAATGAATTAATTGACTTTGGTGGTGGCATAGGTGTTTTAAATGCTGGTCATTGTCCCGAGTCGGTTGTAAAAGCTATTCAGGAACAGGCGGCCAAATTGATTCACACATGTTTTCACGTATCAACTTATGAAGTTTATATTGAGTTATGTGAAAAACTGGCAAATATTTTACCTCATGGTAATGCCACTAAAGTAATGCTGACCAATACGGGAGCTGAAGCTGTTGAAAATGCTATTAAAATTGCCCGGCAGGCAACAAAAAGATCTGCTGTTATCTGTTTTACCGAAGCCTTTCATGGACGCAGTTTAATGGCAATGA
>JBBKXU010000076.1:0-5844 GCA_037969645.1 Ferruginibacter sp.
GAATTGTACAGGCCATTCGTGATGCCGGTCTAACTGGCTAGGGCTGGGAGTTTTAAAGCGATGACTTTTGAAGCGATGACTTTTAAAGCGATGGCTTCTACTTTCCATAAAATTTTATCCGGAAGATCGGCAGGGCTTATTTGGTAATCCAATAAATTCAGCCGATTGTCAAAAACCATATCAACAGAGGGATACAAAGCATTGTCGCCCCGATCATCAACAGCAATAATTACAGCTATTTCTTTTTTAATAGAAACTAGTTTTTCAAGCACTGAAGGAGCATCAAACCCTTTTACAAGATCATCCTTTGTCCTCAATAATTCAACACCGCGTCCGTCATATCCACCCATGGCTAATTTATGTGCGGCGGGTAACATGCCGGTATGTTGATTAAGATCTGATCTATTTTGTGTGATTACAAATTCGCTGGTTGGAATTTCGTTGTCTTTGTAAAACTGCTTTTGCAGTATTTTATTTTTGATAATTTTAAGTGCAGATGGTTTGGGGTAGATGCGTACGCCTTCGGCTTCCAACTTTTCCAACGCATCTTCGTTCACCGCTTCAATTTCAATAGTTAAAGCATCAAGGCCTTTACCAAAATTATATACATCATCAAAATTACTGATATTGCCTTTTGTAAAATGATGACAAAGATGGGCTGCGGGGCAGTTTTCGTCGTTTTCCATTACAAAAGTCTCAACGGGGTAGTTAGCGGCTGCTTGTAATAGCATTCTGCCAAGTTGACCACCGCCTAATATGCCAATTCGTTCCATTTGGCAAATATAGAATGTGAATCCTGAACTCGCTTAAAGTTTTATTATCTTTGATGGAGTATGATTCCCGATTATCCACATAAAATCTTTTCTGACAAGCGCACCAGCTATTCTTTGCTGATGTTTGCGCTTGCAATGGATTCGGGAAGTTAATTTGATTTTTCTCCCGCTGAATTCGCAGAAATCGCAGAGGAGAAAATTTTAGTCCGCGTATTTTGCGGTATCTGCGGGCCACTCTCTTTACATTTCAAACTACTCAAAATGCAAACAACAACAGAAAAACCTTCAATAACAAATAACAGTACAACCGATTTTCTACCATTGCATGGTACCGACTATGTAGAATTTTACGTAGGCAACGCCAAGCAGGCTGCTCATTTTTATAAAACAGCTTTTGGTTTTCAGTCGCTGGCTTATGCCGGCCCCGAAACGGGCATGATGGACAAAGTGAGTTACGTAATCAGGCAGAATAAATTGACCTTTGTTTTAACAACTCCGCTACGTTGGGAAAATCCAATTGCTGATCATATTTACAAACACGGTGATGCTGTAAAAGTGTTGGCCTTAAAAGTAGATGATGCTGCAAGTGCATATGAAGAAACCATCAAACGTGGTGCCAAAGCCTATTTAGAAACTACTGTGTTAAAAGATGATGATGGGGAAGTGGTACTTAGCGGCATTCACACCTATGGAGAAACGGTGCATCTTTTTGTAGAAAGGAAAAATTATAAAGGTGTATTTATGCCGGGATTCAGAAAATGGGAATCAGCTTATAATCCTACCGAAACCGGTTTGTTGTATGTAGATCATTGTGTGGGCAATGTGGACTGGAACCAGATGAACCCATGGGTTAAATTTTACGAAGATGTAATGGGCTTTAAAAATATTCTGAGTTTTGATGATAATGATATTTCAACAGAATACTCGGCTTTAATGAGTAAAGTGATGAGCAACGGAAATGGTTTTGTAAAATTCCCGATTAACGAACCTGCCGAAGGAAAGAAAAAAAGTCAGGTAGAAGAATATCTTGATTTTTACAATGGCGAAGGTGTACAGCATGTTGCCATTGCAACTGCCGATATTGTAAAAACAGTTACTGAGTTACAAAAAAGAGGCATTGAGTTTTTAAACATTCCCGATAGCTATTATGAAACCGTTTTAGACCGTGTGGGTAAAATAGATGAAGACCTGGAACCCCTGCAGAAATTAGGTGTTTTAATTGACCGGGATGAGGAAGGCTATCTATTGCAGATATTTAGCAAGCCGCTGGAAGACCGTCCAACTTTATTCTTCGAAATTATTCAGCGCAAAGGAGCCCAAAGCTTTGGCAAGGGTAATTTTAAGGCGCTGTTTGAGGCTTTGGAAAGAGAGCAGGATGCCAGGGGCAATCTTTAATATTGATAATCAGGGGTTTAGAAGTTTTTGCTGGTAATTTTAAATAAAAAATTTAGATTTGTCGGGCAATTTAAATTACCGCTTTTAATGAAACGTACGCTATTATTCAGATTGGGCCTGTTGTGTTTTTTTACAATTTTCAGTACGGGTTTGTTGTTTTCTCAAACTTCAGTTGTAGAAGGTAAAGCTGTGTATGCAAAAACTACTTCTGGTTTTAGCAGGCTGGAAGATTCTTTGAAAAAAGAATTTCAGGAGAAAAACCTGAACTGGCCTCCTCAAGCTGTTTATATCCGTTCTTTCAAGTACGATAAATCAATGGAGCTTTGGGTTAAGAATAATAAGGAAGACAGCTTTTCGCTTTTTAAAACTTATTATGTATGTATGCAAAGCGGTGGTATTGGGCCCAAGCGTTCGGAGGGAGATGGTCAGGTGCCCGAAGGGTTCTATTATATCAACGAGTTTAATCCAAACAGCAATTATCATTTATCGCTTGGATTAAATTATCCTAATTCTTCGGACAAAGTGCTGAGTGATGCAAAAAAACCGGGTGGAAATATTTATATACATGGCAACTGTGTATCCGTAGGTTGTATAGCCATTCAGGATGCGCCCGTTGAAGAAGTTTATTTTATTGCTTCAAAAGCTAAATCAAGCGGACAGGATTTTATTCCGGTGCATATTTTTCCGGTAAAATATGATGTACAAAAATCTTTAGATTATTTAACCGCTTCAATAAAAGGAAACCAGGTGGTTCATAAATATATCTTAAACACAAAAGCTGTCTTTGATTATTTTCAAAAAAATAAACAATTGCCGGTTATACTGATCAATAAAAAGGGCGATTACCTGATCAATTAACGCATCAACACCTGGATGGTTTCGGTTGTTTTTTGCTCCAGCACAATGATTTTACCTTTTGTAAGCTCCTTAATTTTTTCTTCGGTATAGTGCCTGATGGTGAGCAGGGTTAGATTTTTTTGGATCTGCACATCAAAAATTTCTGATGCTGTCAGAGCGAGTTTCTCTAATTTTTCAGTTTTATCATCAAAGCAGCAAAGCAGGCTGATAGCGCCGTTCTGCGAAAGGTTTGGCCGTATCTTAATTGTGGCAAACATCTCATGCAACAAACCAAGTGGTTTCTCTTCCACAAATGAAAAATCTTTAGAACTTAATTCCATCAACACCTGGTTCTTCTTTACAACAATAACAGGAGGCAGATTGTGTACAGGTTTATTGCTGATGATGGTACCAGCTAATTCAGGTTTCAAAAAACAACGAACATGCAGGGGAATGTTTTTATTCTCTAAAGGCTTTATTGTTTTAGGATGTATTACCTGTGCACCGTAATAAGCCATTTCAACTACCTCCCGGTAACTTAAGGCATCAATGTTCACGGCTTCGGGAAACTCTTTGGGATCGGCATTCATAACCGCTTCCACATCTTTCCAGATTGTCTGATTCTCTGCGTCGAGAATATTCGCAAAAATAGCTGCACTAAAGTCACTGCCTTCTCTGCCCAGCGTAGTACTTTCATTTTCATCGGTAGCTCCAATAAATCCCTGTGTAATTACAATATCAAAATCAGCAAACAGCGGTTCAATATCGGTTTTTACTTTTTGGCGTGTAAAATTCCAATCAATAAAGGCATCTCTGAAATTATCATCTGTTCGTACAATATCTCTTACATCAATCCATTTATTTTTTATACCTGCTTCGTTTAAGTAAATACTTATCAGGGATGTGCTCAGTAATTCTCCGCAGCACACAATCTGGTCGTAATAATAATCGTATTCTCTTACCGGTTTATCATGCAGTAACCATTCTACCTCCGTAAAAAAATCTTTTAATTTATTTTCGGCTTCCTTCCAGTTTAGTGTAATCAGGTATTTAAGCGTGTTCAGGTGTGATTCTTTCACCTGTTCAAACAAATTCAAAGCATCATCTTTTCTGCCATTAAAAAAGGCATCTACAACTTTTTCAAGCGCATTGGTGGTTTTTCCCATGGCCGATATGATGATGAGTAGCTTCTCTCCTTTATAAGATTCAATAATGGCCGTCGTGTTTTTAATTCGCTCAATGGAATTGATACTGGCTCCTCCAAACTTAAAAACCTTCATTCGTTGTGGGTTGATTGAGTAAATTGGGTTAATTTAGCCCTGCTATTTTGAGTGCAAAAATCGTTAATCTTGCCCAATAAACTAACTATTGGACATCTAAATAAATAAAAATGGATATCAACCGCAGAGTACAAACTTTAGATGAATTCACCATTCAACAATTGAGGGATTTTCCGCATGCTACCGGCGAATTGTCGGGCCTGTTGCGTGATTTGGGCCTTGCTGCTAAAAGAGTGAATGTGGAAGTGAACAAAGCCGGTTTGGTTGATATTTTAGGCGATGATGGTAGTATTAATGTGCAGGGAGAAGAAGTTAAGAAGCTGGACGTTTATGCAAATAACCAGTTTATGGGTGTTTTACAGCATGGTATTAGCTGCGCTGGCATTGGCAGCGAAGAAATGGACGACGTGGTGATTTTTGATGATCCGGTTAGTAATAAAAGTAAATACGTTTGTTTATTTGATCCATTGGATGGCAGTAGTAATATTGATGTGAATGTGTCTATTGGTACTATTTTTAGCGTTTTTAGGCGTGTGAGTGAACTGGGTAAACCTGCTACGAAGGAAGATTTTTTACAACAGGGAAATAAGCAGGTAGCTGCCGGTTACGTAATTTACGGCTCGTCAACTATGTTTGTGTATGCAACACGCAGAGGTGTAAATGGTTTTACGCTAGATCCTGCAATTGGTGAGTATTTATTAAGTCATCCGGATATTAAATGCCCCGAGTCTGGCAAAATGTATTCGGTTAATCATGGTAATTTTTTCAGGTACGAGGAAGGTGTTAAACAGTATATTACTGCTTGTCAGAAAAAAGATAAGGATACAGGCGGCCCCTATACACAACGATATATTGGCAGTATGGTTTCAGATGTGCATCGTAATTTAATCAAGGGTGGAATTTTTATGTATCCCGGCACCACCGATAAACCAGGTGGAAAATTAAGATTACTCTACGAGTGTAATCCCTTTGCATTTATTGTTGAAAAAGCCGGCGGATTGGCAACAGATGGTAAAATAAGAATTTTGGATATTCAACCGAAGGAACTACATGAACGTACGCCGTTTTTTATTGGCAGTAAATTAATGATGGACGAAATGGATGCCTATTATAAAGGAGAAATAAAAGCACACGTGAAATGAAAACCATTATTACAGTAAAAGATCTTGTAAAAAATTACGGCAGTTTTAAAGCCGTAAAAGGCATTTCTTTTGATGTATATGAAGGTGAAATTTTTGGCTTGCTTGGGCCTAACGGCGCCGGTAAATCTACCACGCTGGAGATAATGGAAACCCTGCGTGAAAAGACAAGCGGTGAGGTAATCATTTGCGGAATGAATTTGGATAAGGAGCCCGATAATATTAAAAAAGTGATTGGGGTGCAATTGCAAACGTCAGGTTACTACCCCGGACTTAAACTGATAGAACTTATCCAGTTATTCAGCGGTTTGTATAATCAGGATGTGGATGCGATGGAATTATTAAAAATTGTTAATCTTACCGACAAAGCAAAAAATAAATATAAGGAGATGAGTGGCGGGCAAAAGCAGCGCTTTTCAA
>JBBKXU010000077.1:0-15027 GCA_037969645.1 Ferruginibacter sp.
GATTAATATACCGCCACTTAAAATGCCAATACCAACACGAGCTACAGCGCCAATCCAGTTTTGGTCTATGGCATACTTTACAAAATAACCAATAGCTAAAACTAAAATGGCAATACCAATTTTGCTTACCAGATTTTCGCCAATGAATTTTTCCATATCGGGATGGCGTTCAAAAAAGCTTGGTGCTGGTGCAGCCAATGGTTTCCTTTCTTTGGGAACTTCAATGGTTTCTTTTATTTCAATAGTCGTTACGTTAGCTGGTTCGGGCTGCTCACTTTGAGGCAGGCTATCTGCTATTGTAGGTTCCTCTTCTTTAACAGGTGTTATTACCGGTGTTTGATCATCTGCGACCGTAAAAAGACTTGTATAAGGTTTTATTTCTTCAACAGGTTTGGGTGTTTCGGGTAGCTTGGTCTCAGCAACCTCTTTTTTGTCGGCAGTAAAATTCAGTAATTGCCTTCTTAATAATTTTAATTCGCCCTCAAGCTTTTGAAGATGTTGGGATAGTTTACTGTTTTGGTTGATAATGATTATCAAAACGGTAATCATTAAAAGAACGGAAAGTAGTTCCATGCAGTAAATGGTTGGTTAGAGCTAAGGTATGGCGGCCTTTTATAATTAAGCTGATTAATTTTGTTAAAAACAGAATTTAAGATATTTGTTAAACTTTCAGCTCCACATATATAGGGCAGTGGTCGCTATGCTTAACATCTGGAAAAATATCTGCATCTTTTAATTGCTTTTTTAACGGCTCGGTAACAGTAATATAGTCAATGCGCCAGCCTTTGTTGTTCAGTCTTACCGTTGGAAAGCGCTGACTCCACCAGCTATAGCGATGTGGCTCCGGATGAAACTCACGGAAAGTATCAACCCATCCGCTCGCCAGGAATTTAGTAAGCCATTCTCTTTCTTCGGGTAAAAAACCACTGCTTTTTTTATTGCCTTTTGGGTCGTGAATATCAATTTCGTTATGGGCAATATTATAATCACCTACCAAAACAATTTTAGGTGTTTTCTTTTTTTGTTTGTTAAGATATTTGTGAAACTCATCTAACCAAACATATTTAAAATCCTGGCGAATATCGCCACTTGTGCCCGATGGAAAATAAGCATTGATCAATCGTATATCGCCAAAATCGAGTTGAATAACACGGCCTTCAAAATCGCTTGATTCAATACCACATCCAATACATACATTGTCGGGTTTTATTTTGGTGAATACTGCTACGCCGCTATATCCTTTTTTTTGTGCGCTGAACCAGTGATGATGAAACCCAAGTGCTTCCAGTTGCTTCACATCCACATCACCCTGCGTGGCTTTTGTTTCCTGTAAACAGATTATATCAGCAGGATTGGTTTTAAGCCAATCAATAAATCCTTTTTTAATAGCGGCACGTATGCCGTTTACGTTATAAGAGATGATACGCATAATGATGTTTATATTTATACCGGTAAAAATAACAAACCATCATGGAACCCGTGACAGACTTTGAAAGTTTTTATGCAGTTAAGATTCAGCCTTTTCTGGAGGAATTGGATAATGAGCAATCATCGGCTCAAAATTGGAAAAAATTTACTTTGTTTACCGCTGCAGGTACCTTCGTATGTTTCCTTCTTTATTTTCTTAAAATATTGCCGAGTGGCCTTTTACTTGCAGGCTGTATGTTGCTGATGTGTGTTATTGGCGTGTATTTCTGGACAAAGTATAACGACAGGTACTTGGATGATTTTAAGGAAAAGGTAATTGGACAGATCATCACTTATATACATCCATCGGCCGTGTATAAACCCATGGGCTTTATTTCGAAAAAAGAGTACAAAAGAAGTGGTTTGTACCGAAGAAGATTTACCTATTTTGACGGCGATGACTATTGGCAAAGCGTTTACAAAGGCGTGGCATTTCATTGTTCCGAAATTACATCCCGATACGAAGATGTGGTTGGTTCCGAAAGTATTTTCAAAGGATTGTTTTTTGTTGCAGGCATAAATCCTTCTTTCAGCGGAGCAACCTATATCTGGAAAAAGGGCAAGGCACAATTTGCATCGAGCATTGCTGATGAGCACTACCGGATGTATCCCTTAGCGCAGGTGCAAAGAATGCAAATTAATCATGAAAATTTCAACAATCATTATACGGTTTATACTACGCATGCTGACCAAGCATCTTTAATTCTCTCTTATAGTATGATGGATCATATGTTACTTATTAAAGAGAAACTGGAAAGAGATATTGTTTTTTCTTTTGTTGGAGGCAAATGTTATATAGCGGTGCCTTTTGAAGAAGATTTGTTGGAACCCACAAAAAAAGGTGTGCGGGATAAGCAACAGATAAAAGATTATTTCTATAGCATTTTACTCGTCTTTAATATCATCAGAAAACTGGAGCTAAACAGGCTTACTTGATTGATATATTGGGGGTCAATTTCTTTTATTAATAAAAGATTGTGGTTAATGCGATCAGTATTAAAAAATTAAATTATAATTGTGTAAAATTTATTCATGGAAGAAATCAACGAACTAAATTCAGGTGATGAACAAGTTGATCTGCTGGCCGGAGAGCCTTATATAGATAATGACTTTGTGTATGCCACACAAGGGCAGCGTTTCTTTAATTATGTAATTGATAATATGTTGATGCGTTGGGGCCTTAGTTATTTAACCGGTATGGCCATTGGTGGACTGCTGCTTATTGTTGCGCCCGATTTTTTGAACGAACTGGCAAATAGTGAGAGTAATTTTACTCCTGGAATCTTTTTGATAGCGTTGATGATTGGGGTATTAAATTATGTTGTTTATTATACCCTTTGTGAAAAATTATTCAAAGGCTACACTTTAGGAAAGTTAATTACAGGCACTAGGGCAATACGCCAGGACGGGAAAGAGCTGACTTTTAAGGATGCATTGCTGAGATCCTTATCTCGTATGGTTCCGTTTGAAGTGTTCAGCGGATTCAGCACATTAACCTGGCATGATAGCTGGACGGATACGATGGTGATTAAAGCAAGATAAATTATTCCAGTATTGGCCTTAGCCATCTTGTAGCATCATCAATACTCATTCCTTTTCTTTTGGCGTAGTCTTCCAGTTGATCCTTTTCAATTTTACCGACGCCAAAATATTTACTTTGAGGGTGAGCAAAATACCAGCCGCAAACCGAAGCTGCGGGGTACATAGCTAATGATTCGGTGAGATGGATACCGGTTGACTCTTCGCCACCAAGCAATTCAAATAATTTATATTTTTCGGTATGATCGGGACATGCGGGGTAGCCCGGCGCCGGGCGAATACCCATGTATTCCTCTTTTATTAATTGCTCATTGGTAAGGTGTTCTTCAGATACATAGCCCCAATATTGAGTTCTTGTTTTTTTGTGCAGCAATTCCGCAAAGGCTTCTGCTAAACGGTCGGCTAAGGCTTGTAGAATTATTTTATTGTAGTCATCAAGATTTGCTTCAAAATTTTTAATGTGTTTTTCAATTCCCTGAATGGTTACAGAAAAAGCACCTAGAAAATCTGCCCCCTGTCCCCCGAAGGGGGAACTTAGATTGTTACTTTCTTTGATGCTAGGCCTATTGTTCAATTCATCGAGAATAACCTGCTGGACAAGAGATAGGTTTTTGGATACTTGGTCATTTGTAAATCGAACTACTTTAAATCCAAGATTCTGCAACCATTGAGTTCGTACTTCGTCAGATTCTTTATTTTCTGGTAGCTGGTGTATGAGACCATCTATTTCTATTATCAATCTCCTATCGAGGCAGACTAAATCAGTAATGTAATTTCCTATTATGTGCTGCCTTCTGAATTTAAAACCCAAAAGTTGTTTTGATTTTACCGCATCCCATAAAACAGATTCAGCGCTTGTTGGCTCAATTCTGTTTTTGAGAGCAAACTCTTTTAAAAGAGGGTATGTAATTGGGTCGGCCCATTCGTATCCGAAGCCCGCTTTTTCTTCCTCTTCCCTTCGGGAAGGGGCTTCAGTGGATTCTTGATTTGAAATGCTGGCAGAGAGGGATGGGCTTGGTGCAATAAAGTCTGCAAGAGAAAGATTCGGTTGACCTGCTGTCTTCTTTATTTGCTGCCTTAAAAATTCCAGACTAATTTTTGAACTTTCATGCTTTACTTCAACCGAATCTGCATTGGTTTTTTCTGCTTCCCAAAAACCTACAACGCCTTTTGCACTCAGCCATTTTTCATCAATGATCTGTCGCAATAATTTTTTAGCATCATTATAAAGTTTGGTAGCTTCAACGCCGATCACGCTGTCAGTTAAAATTGCCGGAAATTTACCGTGCATTTCCCAGGCAATGAAGAAGGGTTGCCAGTCAATATATTCGGCAATTTCGGCTAAAGAATAATTATCTAAAATTTTTGTACCGGTAAAAGTTGGTGTAACAGGTTTGTAATTTGCCCAATCAATTACTGCTCCATTTTTCTGAGCTTCTTCAAACTTTAAATATTGTTTGGTTGATTTTTTATTTGCAAAATCCTCGGCCAGTTTATCGTACTCTGCTTTTATATTGGCTAAAAAAGCAGGCTTTTGTTCTTTGCTTAACAGGCTTCCGGCCACCGTTACGCTTCGGCTGGCATCAAGCACATGCACAATACCTTCATCATATTGTGGTGCAATTTTTACGGCTGTATGCATGCGTGACGTGGTAGCACCACCTATCATTAAGGGCAATGTTATTCCCTTACGTTTCATTTCATGTGCCACATGCACCATCTCATCAAGTGAGGGAGTTATTAAACCGCTCAAGCCAATGATATCTACTTTTTCTTTAATGGCTGTTTCTAATATCTTTTCGGTTGATACCATAACACCCAGATCGATAATATCATAGCCATTACAGCCTAACACTACGCCTACAATGTTCTTTCCAATATCATGCACATCGCCTTTAACGGTTGCAAGTAAAATTTTAGCTGCACCGGCAACTTCTTCATTTATGGTTCCTGCGGCTATATGTGCATTTTTTCTGTCTTCTTTTTCTTGTTCGATGAATGGCGTTAAAACGGCCACTGCTTTTTTCATCACCCGGGCGCTTTTAACCACCTGTGGTAAAAACATTTTTCCACTTCCAAATAAGTCACCAACTATATTCATTCCATCCATCAGCGGTCCTTCAATAACGTCCAAAGGTTTGGGATATTTTTGGCGGGCTTCTTCGGTGTCTGCATCAATATAATCTGTAATGCCATTTACTAAAGAGTGCGATAAGCGACTTTCAACCGGTTCTTTTCTCCAGCTTTCGTCTTTTATAATTACTTTACCCTTGGCCTTGATAGTTTCGGCAAAGGCAATCATTTTTTCGGTGGTTTCGTTGTTGTCGTTGTTTCTGTTTAGAACAACATCTTCGCAAAGCTGTTTTAGCACGGGCTCAATTTCATCATAAACCGCCAGCTGACCAGCATTTACAATACCCATATCCATACCGGCATTAATGGCATGAAAAAGAAAAACGCTATGGATAGCTTCCCGTACATGCTCGTTACCTCTGAAAGAAAACGAAACATTACTTACACCGCCGCTCACTTTAGTTAACGGCATCAGTTGTTTAATTTCACGGGTAGCTTCAATAAAATCTACTGCATAATTATTGTGTTCTTCAATACCAGTTGCAATAGCAAAAATGTTTGGGTCGAAAATGATATCCTGCGGTTGAAAACCAACCTGTTCAGTTAGTATTTTATAAGCCCTGTGACAAATCTCTACTTTACGTTCTTTGGTATCTGCCTGTCCTGCTTCATCAAAAGCCATCACAATTACCGAAGCGCCATATGATTGGCAGATGATAGCCTGCTCAATAAATTTAGCTTCGCCTTCCTTCATCGAAATGGAATTCACAATACACTTCCCTTGCACACATTTTAAACCCGCTTCAATAATTTCAAATTTTGAAGAGTCTATCATGATGGGAATCTTGGCTATATCCGGTTCGGATTGTACCAGATTTAAAAACGTGGTCATGGCTTGCACACCTTCTAATAAGGCATCATCCATATTTATATCAATAACCTGTGCGCCGTTCTCTACCTGTTGACGGGCAACAGCCAACGCTTCCTCGTATTTATCTTCACGTATCAGGCGGGCAAACATTTTGCTGCCGGTAACATTGGTTCGTTCGCCAACATTAATAAAATTAGTTTCCGGACGAACGATTAAGGGTTCTAAACCGCTTAATCTTAAATATGGTTTGATTGTACTCATTTTACACTAATTCAATTACTGGTAATTCCCTCGTTTTATATTTGCTTACTTCGTCAGCAATATGTTTTATATGGTCCGGTGTTGTGCCGCAGCATCCACCCACAATATTTACAAAACCTTCTTTTGCCCATTCTTCGATAATATGTGCCGTTTCGTGTGGCTGCTCATCGTACTCGCCAAAAGCATTTGGTAAACCGGCGTTTGGATATGCTGACGTATAACAACCAGCTATCTGGCTGAGCTCTTCAATATGTGGCCTCATTTCGGAGGCGCCCAAAGCACAGTTTAAACCTATACTGATTGGTTTGGCATGCATGACTGAAACATAAAATGCTTCTAGCGTTTGTCCGCTTAATGTGCGGCCACTGGCATCTGTAATTGTTCCGCTTATCATGACGGGAAGCTCAGGAATATTATTTTGTCTAAAGAAATTCTTAACAGCATAAATCGCTGCTTTTGCATTCAGCGTATCAAAAATGGTTTCAATGAGTATAATATCAACGCCGCCTTCAACCAGTCCTTTAATTTGTTCGGTATAAGCTGCTGCTACTTCATCAAAACTTACGGCTCTAAAACCAGGATTGTTTACATCCGGTGATAAAGACAATGTCTTGTTCAACGGTCCAATAGCACCTGCAACAAAACGGGGTTTGTCGGGGTTCTTTTTTGTATATTCATCTGCAGCAACACGGGCGCATTTTGCCGAAGCAACATTCATTTCATAAGCAACTGTTTGCATGTCGTAATCGGCCTGGGCAATAGTAGTGCTGCTGAAAGTATTGGTTTCAATAATATCGGCACCAGCTTCCAAGTATTGCTTGTGAATATCTTCAATAATCTGCGGCTGGGTAATGCTAAGCAGGTCGTTATTACCTTTTACATCGGTATGCCAGTCTTTAAACCGATCGCCGCGGTAATCTTTTTCTTCCAGTTTATGGCGCTGAATCATAGTGCCCATGGCGCCATCAATAATGAGAATACGTTCTTTTAAACAGTCTTGTAATGTCTTCATTCGCTTTAATTTAAGTTCGTACTTCGACTTCGCTCAGTACTGGTGATCCTTCGACTCCGCTCAGGATTGATATGCAGTACAAGAGTGCGACGCCTATAAAGTTGCACAACGGTATACTGCCGGGCTCAAAAAAAATACCTAAAACTTTTAAACGAGAATCAATCTGAGAGAAAGTATGCAGAATTGCTTTCGTTTATTAGTTCAGTTTTAAAACCGTAACAGGCCGAACAATAAACAAATCTGCCTGTAGAAGCTGCAAATTTATGCTAAGGAGGTTAAAGCACAAAATATGGCATTGGCTGGCCCAGGGCAATAAAAAAAACCCCGGGGGGTACGGGGTTTAAATAACTTTTGGATTTCTTTGGTAATTGTTGGTCTTCGTTGGATAGGGATTCTGCTTATTGGTTTTCTCTTGGGATATTGGATGTTGTTGTTAATGTAAAAGTAGTGTGGCGACGGCTGCTAAAAAACTAAAAGGCCTTAAGCAAGCCAAAATTAGTACCGAACCGGTATTTATGACTCCTGAACCGGAAATGAAGCGATTGACAACGGGTTAAAAGAACAAAACCCCCGATAAATCGGAGGTTTTGCAAGAACTTTTTCGTTCAGTGGTAAATCTGGTTTTTTGGTTGGATTGTTGGATACTTAACTTAACCTTGGTTTTCTTAGTGTATTGGATCGGTCTTTTAAATTGGATATTGGTATTGGTTTCTCATGTAAAACTAATACAGGAATAGGCGTTAAAAAACTAAAAGGCCTTAAACAGGTTGATATTAGTACCGAGCCGGCATTTATGGCTCCTGAACCGGAAATGAAGCGATTGACAACGGGTTAAAAGAACAAAACCCCCGATAAATCGGAGGTTTTGCAAGAACTTTTTCGTTCAGTGGTAAAGTCTGGTTTTTGGTTGGATTGTTGGATAATTAACTTAATCTTTGGTTTTCTTAGTGTATTGGATTTAGTCTTTTAAATTGGATATTGGTATTGGTTATCGATGTAAAACTAATACAGGAATGCGGGTCTACAAACTGGAATGCCTTAAGCTGGCTGATTTTAGAACCGAATTGGCATTTTTGGTTCCTGAACGGGATAATAGCTATACCCATAAAAGCAAAACCCCCGGTGTACCGGGGGTTTTGTAATAATGTAAGGTTTCTTTGGTAGTTGCGGTTCTTGTTGGATATTGGATTTAACCACCTGGTTTTCTTAGTGTATTGGATTTGGTCTTTTAAATTGGATATTGGTATTGGTTATCGATGTAAAACTAATGCGGAAAACATCGCTAAAAAACTAAAAGGCCTTAAACCGGCTGATTTTAGTGCCAAATAGGTATTTATGGATACCGAACCGGGAATTGGTATGATAATAAGCTGGTAATCTATAACAAAACCCCCGGGGGTTCCGAGGGTTTAAAGAATGTTGTGTTTCTTTGGTAATGTTTGTTTTCTTTGGTTTTGGGAATTTAATCCCTGGTTTTCTTCGGGTAACTGGATGTTGTTTTCAATAGGATTACAGAATCTTAAAACGATTAACTTAATTCCAGCATAAAGATAAAAAAGAAATCGGCCTCTGAAAACCGAAATGGGCCGAACAGCAGCATATAAGTGCTGAACTGGTAATATGAGCTACTGAACCGGAAAATGGCTTATTTCTCATCGCCCAGCCACAGCTTAAAATCGGCCGAACGCTCTGTACTTACGATGGTTTCGTGTTTTGAAGGCGGGTTTAATTTAATAAGCACCCTGCTTTTACTATAGGCAAACATTTCAGCAATAGAATTAATACTGATAATGTATTGCCTGTTAATACGAAAGAATAATTTGGGGTCCAGCATCGAATCAAGCGTATCGAGGTTAAAATCTACTACAAACCTGCGGGCATCTTTTGTGCATAAAAAAGTGGCTTTATCCTCCGTATAAAAATACACAATCTCCTCAGTATCAATTGTTTTTATGTGCTCGCCATATTTTACCACAAATCGCTTTTTATAATCGTTGCCAACTGGCTGCAATGCCAGCAATAACTTACTAATATCTACCGCTGGTTCGGTACTTGTTGATGAACGAGATTTATACTTATTAACTGCATTCTCCAGCTCTTCTTTTTTAACCGGTTTAAGCAGATAATCAATACTGTTTACTTTAAACGCTTCAACAGCATACTGGTCGTAGGCGGTAGTAAAAATAATGGGACAAGTTATTTGCACCTGTTTAAAAATTTCGAAACTGATACCATCAGATAACTGTATATCAGAAATAATCAGATCGGGAGAATCGTTTTTGGCAAACCATTTTACGGCCGACGACACACTTACGATTTGATCGAGTAATGTGTGGTCGGGTTCAATTTCCTTCAGCATTTTTTGCAGGCGCTTAAATGCCGGTTCTTCGTCTTCAATTATAAGGATGGTCATTGTTTACTGGTTTAGGATAGGTAAAATTACAATAAAATCTATTCTGTTGTCAACTACCGAGACCGGCACATTGCTCAGCAGGTTATAACGGTTAACAATATTTTGAAGCCCCATGCCTGCACCTTCTTCTCTCGATATTTTTGGGTTGATATTGTTTTTAATTACCAGCTGCTTTTCGTTTTCAATAAACACCTGTATCTGCAGCGGCGTTTCTTTTGAAACGGCATTGTGTTTAATGGCATTTTCAATTAATAACTGCAGTGTAAGTGGTGGTATAAAGATGAGTTTTTTATCGTTGTCTGTTACAGTGATATTGAGGGTTAAATTACTGCCGTATCTTTTTTGCTGCAGATAAAAGTAGGTTTTCAAAATGGTGAGTTCTTCGCCCAGGGTAATTACATCGTGGTCGCGGTATTTTACAATGTTGCGGAAAAATTCCGACAGTTGTTCCACATAATTGACAGCCTGCGAAGGCTCTTCTTCTATATACGAAATAAGCGTGTTAAAACTGTTGAACAAAAAATGGGGATTTACCTGTGTACGCAAAACCTGAAACTGAAACTGAATTTTTTCCTGTTGTAACAACTGTACTTTTTTTAAGCGTAGCTCACGTTGCTTCATGAACCAATACAAACCTCCACTAAATAACAAGAGACATAAAATAATGAACCAAATCCTTTTCCAGAGCGGCTTTGCTATTTCAAATGCATAAGTTGCAACGTCGGCAGTGTCGAAGTTTTCATTTAAAGAGGTACGCACATGAAATTTATAATCTCCTGGTTGTAACCTTAAAAAAGTAATATTTCTGTCACGGGTTGATACCCAGCCCGTGTCCAGCCCTTCCAGTTTATACTGATAATGCACTTCCTCGGGATTGGTATAATACAGGCCCGTAAAATTAAAGCTAAAGCTGTTTTGATCGTAATTAAAACTGCCTTTTACATCTTTATCAATATCAGTAAAAAATAACTGCACATTTTCAATGATGGTTTTTGGTTGATAAACAGCGTTTTCCACTGGGGTATAAATTACTATACCATTAATTGTACTTAACACGATATTGCCTGCGGTGTCTTGCGTAACACTACCCACATCGGTGTTTACCTCCGAAATACCCTGTTTGGCATTGGCATAGGAAATGCTGCCAGTTGATAAGTGTAAAATATCAATACCTTTTTTGTTTACGAGTACGATATTGCCGAGTGGGCCGGTCTTAAGTGCGGTGATTTTCAAATCACTTATACCATCAGCATCGGTATAATTTTTAAAGGTTTTTCCGTTAAAGCGATAAATACCTGCGCCCTCGGTGTTAAACCAGATATTTCCTTCCGCATCTTCTGCAAAGGAATAAATATGGTCATCTCTAAGTCCGTTTTCCTTATTGTAGTTTGTGAGTTTTCCGTTTTCTAAAACGGTTATACCTTTACCATCTGTTCCAAACCATACTCTGCCATGGGAATCTTTGTATATATTGTAGATATAATTATTGCCTACATTTTCAATATCGTTGTAGTTAGTAAAACTGTATTGTTCGGATATAGATTTGTTCTTTTCAGAAACGTTAAAAATCATGGCAACGCCTTCCAGGCCGCCAGCACAAACGGTATTGCCCCGACCGGTAATGGCCAGGATACTTGCATTTTGCAACAAGGGGTTTTCAGTGAGATTTCGGTAGTCACCGGTTTGTGGGTCAAGTAATACAATGCCCTTGCCCATGGTGCCAATCCAGATGGTATGGTTAATATCCTGGTATAAACCGGTAATATCTGTTTTGCTGTTGAGCCCGGCGAAATTGTATTTTTTTTCGGTATAACTGCCGTTTGTTAAACTGTATTTTATCAATCCGGCATTGCTGCTTATCCAGATATTATTTTCATAATCGCAAAGCGTGGCGTGAATAGACTCGAAAATTGTGGATGGATACAGGGGCAGGAATTTTATTTTATCTCCTGTGGTGCTTATGAGTTCATTTGAACTGGTCATCCAGATATTGCCCTCATTATCCTGCAGCAGATTTTCTATTTTTCTTTGTGTACCTATTTTAAATTCACTTGCCGGGTTGTTAATTGTTGGTTGCTTTAGCAATCCAAATTCTTCAGTTGCAATCCATAAGCTTTTTTGCGAAACCAAAAGGTCATTGATCTGGCCATGGTTCCAGCTCAGATTAGCCGGCGGAATGGAAATATTTCCGGAACTGTGGTTATAGAGACAAATTCCATTTTCCTGCATACCTATCCAAAATTCATTATTGCCGGCTGGGTTTATGGCAGTAACGTAATAATCGGGCAAACCATTTTTTGGTCCAATTACTTTTACCTGCACTTTACCATTCCGCATACTGCAGATATTGATTCCTTGGTCTGTAGCTGCAAGTATATCGCCATTTGCGGCCAATGCCAATGTGCGTACATGCAAATCGCTTAGGCCATTGGCTGCGTTAACCAGATACAGCTTTTTTTTGTTGAAATAATAAATGCCTTCGCCGTTGGTGCCAAACCAGATATTGTTTTGTTTATCCTGAATAAATGATGTGATAGCTTTGGTGGGATGTCCTTCTTCGGGTTCGAAATACTGCAGCTTACCATTTATTTTTTTTGCCAAACGGCCATTTTTAAATCCTGCCCAAATTTGTTTGTTATTATCCTGAAAAATGGCTGTAACCGTATCTTTAATATCGGCTTTAGTAAAATTTATTTTTTTAAAATTGATACCATCAAAACTGTAAAGGCCGTTGGTAGAGCCGGCGTAGATGTAGCCATCTGCTGCTTTAAACAGGGTGTTAATTTTATAGGGCTGGTTATCGTCTTGTAGTTTAAATGACTTATAGTCGGGTTGCTGGGCAGAACAATAAAAAAAAGCCCCACAGGAAATCATGAGGGTAATTAAGTTACGCATCACAGGCGCTTGCCATGTTAGTTTACTTATCAATCAGTTCTGCTTTTACTTCAACTTTTATTATAGATGCCAGTTTTTCATTTACCACTTTAGGTATGGTAATATTATGATCGGCCAATAAAACTGTAAAATTTGATTTAACACTTACTACTTTGTTTTTTATTGATAATTCGCATTTAATAATACGCTCCTGAATTACACCATGAATTGTGAGATTTCCCTTTGCTCTAATGTTGTACTGACCATCACGTTTTAAATCAATGTCTTCAATTATCCTTCCTTCAAAAGAAGCTCTGGGGTATTTAGTACTCTCCAGGTAGTTTTCGTTAAAATGTTCCTGTTGCAACGGGCTATTAAAACCTTTGAAACTGTTTACATTCATTGTAAAAGCAAATAGTTTTTGCTCGGCATTAAATATACCCTTTAGCTGATTGCTGGAAGCTTTTATCAGCTCAAGCGGTGCATCTGACCAAAAAATAATAGTACCGTTACTTACCGAATACAGAAAACCCGGTGCATTAGCATAACTGCTGAATGCAACTGTAAAAAATAACAGCATCACCGTTTTTTTGATCCGGTATCTATTCATCTTGATAAAAATAGCAAATTTAAACGGCTGTTACTCAATGATTTTTACCGATTGTGAAAACCCGGGATATATTGAACCCGAAAAGAATATCACCTTTTTCCCATTTACCTTTTGTATCTGAGATAAATGTTCTCTCGTTCATGCCCTGCGAATTAGTGAAATGAAGTTGAAAAACGTGGCCTCCGGTTTCAATATCAAAACCCACCGACAGCGAATTTGTTGTGCCGGGCTGTTTATAATCGGTTAACTGATAATAATACTCAATATTGACACTTACACGCTTGGTAAGTTTTTGCCTGCCGCCAATACCAATAGCAAACATATCGTTAGGGTCATTAGCGCCTTTAACCAAATTTTGATGAACAAAAGTAGGCATCAGCTGTAAAGAGGTGCCTTCGGAAAATTTGCGGCCAATGATTAACTGGTGCGTATAAAACAGCCGGGATGTATAATAATTTTTTAGCGTTTGATCTTCATATTTTAGCGTTCTTAAAGCTATGGTAGGCACATAACTTAGTGTTATAGGCATATTTTTTAGCCCTTTGGACTGGCGGAGAATTTTTAATTTAAAAAAAGCATCATAGGTTTTCTGATGAGTGCTTCTGCCTAGGCCTACCATCAGGTATCGTGTAACTCCATAATCAAATCCCATGCGCATAGTGGCTTTATCAAGGCCGAAAAGTTCATAACCACCATCATTAATATTTCCAAAACGATGAGAAATTTTTACATCAAGAACTCCTTTTGCCACATTCTCAACCGAGTGGCCGTTTATTAGCCTGGTGGTTTTAAAAGTTGCAGTAGTGTAGAAAGTTTTTTGCTTGGTTGCTTCCATTTCTTTTTCCAGCAATTTCATTAAATCTTCGGGTTCCTGAGCAAAAGAGTTGCTAAACGTAATTGTGAACAGGAAAAGAAATAATATTTTAATAGATTTCATCTGTATAAGTTTATAAAATTAGGGTATAACCTTATCTGGCTTCATAATTACAGTCCACCTTAATTTCTATTGTTTTAGAAATATTGTTTTCTACCACTTTTGGTATTGAAATCTTAAAATCGTCAACACTAACATTAAATGTTGCATTAGCCGATATTTTTTTAGCTTTTACTTGTATAACAGCTGGCACAGTAATGTTTTTAGTTTCGCCATGTAAGTTCAAGTCGCCCTTTACAGATACATTGTACGTGCCATCTTTATTAAAATTAACTTTAGAAATATCGGTTATGCTTCCTTTAAAACTGCCTTTGGGAAACTTGGTGCTTTCCATATAATTTTCATTAAAATGCTCCTGCATCAATGCTTTTTTAAAAAGAAAACCGTTGATTAAAATGGAAAATACGATATCGCCGTTTTGTGTGTTTAAAACACTCATTGCCTGGTTGTTTACGGCATCAATGTTTTCAATATCAGTTTTTGAAAAAAACGAAACTTTACCGTTTTTGGTAATGTGGTTCTGTGCGGTTGCAGTACAGTTTAAGGTTACTATAGCTGCGAAAATTAAAATAAGGTTCTTCATTTGTGTAAGTTTTTAAATTATTAATTAATTGTTAGGGGCACCTGCGGCAATCCAAATGCGTATTTTGTCTAAGTTGCAGGCGTTAAGTTTATTACTGTTTTTGGGCATGGGCGAAAAGTTAGGGCTATGTGAAATAGCACCCCATAAGCGCCCATTATCAACCTGTAGTTTTACGCCGTTGTAATTATCAAGGCTAATGGCCGCCGATGGTGTTGCTCCACCATGGCAACTAATACAGTTTGAACTAAGTATCGGTACAACCGAAGTGCTGTATCTAATTGCTGATGTATCACATGCGGTATCGGGATATAACAAGTCCGACTTGTCGTAATAACAACTGTTTAAAGAGGTTGTTATCATCAGTACTACAAAAACCAATGCGGTAATAAT
>JBBKXU010000078.1:0-5580 GCA_037969645.1 Ferruginibacter sp.
ATTTTTTATCAGTTAATGTTTTTAAGAACGCAATAATATCTTTCTTCTCCTGCCTCGTTAATCCCAAAGGTTTTTTTAAGGCATCATCAATATTGATAGAACCTGATACCATTTCCTGAGGATTGTTATAATATTCCATCACGGCTTCGAGTGTGTTAAACATGCCATTGTGCATATAAGGCGCTGTTACTGCAATGTTCCGCAATCCGGGAGTTTTGAATTTGCCAATGTCTGCTTCTTTTTTTGTAATGTTGAATAATCCTGCATCGTTTAAAGTGGTACCATTGTATAAGCCGATGTTTTTAAACTCGTCAGTTGTAAAATCCTCCATGCGGTGGCAATCAAAACATTTGGCTTTGTCGCCTACAAAAAGTTCTCTGCCCCTTTCCTCCTGTGCGGTTAATTTTTTCAGGTTATTGCTCCAATCGTCAAATTTGCTGTCAACGGTTTCAAGAGTTTGTTCAAATGCAGAAAAAGCATCGGCCAGATTTTTTGCATCGGGCGCTTGTTTAAATATTTTTAGAAACAGCATTTTGTATTCTTTGGATGCATTCAGTCTTTGTACCGCTTCTTCAATTGGTAAGCCCATTTCATCGGGGTTTTGAATGGGCATTAAAGCCTGCTCTTCCAGTGAAGCTGCCCGTCCATCCCAAAAATAGTAGGGGCGGTTTTTCATGTTTAAAACCGATGGCGTATTGCGTTTGGTGAGCTTACCGCCAATGCCTACACTAAATTTAAGCGTGTCGGCAAATGCATATGCAGGTATATGACAACTGGCACAGCTTATTGAGGAATCTTTGGAAAGTATTTTTTCGGAGAAGAGTTTTTTGCCGAGGTCGGCTTTGGTATTAATAATGGCATTGCCAGGTTCAATTGAAAAACCGACAATAAGGATAGTGCTCAAGAAGAATATGACGACAATAATAAATTTCATGTATCAAAAATAGTTCAACCCATCAGTTTTTTATAATTCTTTTCATCCATGTATTCTAGTATATCACCGGGCTGGCATTCCAATATTCTGCAAATTTCTTCGAGTGTACTAAAACGAATGGCTCTTGCTTTGCCGCTTTTTAATATGCTCATATTGGCAATAGTAATACCGACGCGTTCACTTAATTCGGTTAAGCTCACTTTGCGGCGGGCAAGCATTACATCAAGGTTTACAACGATGGGCATGTTAAATGGTTAGGTCCTTATCCTGCTGCAAATTATCTTTTTGAATTTGCAATTCTTCTCCTTTTTTAAGAAGATAGCTGATTGGCCCCAAAATTATGAAGGCGAAAAATTCAGGTTTTGCAAATAAATCGGCCTTTAAAATCTTTCCATATTGGTTAAATAACAGCCCTTGAATTTTATCATTAAAATATGAGTCTCTGGCGACCAAAATCAACAAAAACGCTATAGCTATATAACTTAATATGCCTGTCATTTTAGATAGCCTTGCGTTAAAAGTACCATGATCCACTTCTCTTTTTCGTATAAAAAAAACAACAATGCTACAGGTCATCAGAAATAGTAAATGAATATTATCATAAAAAAAAGAACTGGGTTGTGGTGCAATAAATTTATCAAATGCACTCATGTTTTTTAGAAGCACTGTTTTGTTTTCGTATATTTCGTAGCCGTTTCCAGATGCCAGTATTTTCGAAATATGCAGACTGTCCTGAAACTGATAAGCCAAGTTATTTTCTGGTCCCTGTATTACGTTGCTGTAAATGCAAACGGCACACAGAATGCCTAATAACAAAGAGGAATAATATACATTCCAGTATTTTAGTATAGAGTCTTTCATCTTAGTTTTTTGGATAAAATTAAATTAAATTATCGAAAAACGATAAAATATTATCCTAAAACAATAATAAGTAACCTGTGCCAACAATTCCAATACATTCGTAACTTTCACAAAAATTATAATCAATGTCAAACAAAGAAGCATTTATAGACGCCATTAACAAGGGCTATTCTTTTAAAGGCGAATCGGTAAAACTAGGAGCAGCGGTGCTGGATGGAGAAGTGGTGGCAGAAGCAGGAGTTTTTCTTCCGCTAAAAACATTAAACCGTCATGGGCTTATTGCCGGTGCAACGGGAACAGGAAAAACCAAGACACTACAGGTTATAAGCGAATTTTTAAGCGATAACAGCGTGCCTGTAATGGTGATGGATATTAAAGGAGATTTAAGTGGTATTGCAGCGGCAGGCGCAACTAACAGTAAGATTGACGAAAGGTATCAGAAACTGAATATGGAGTTTAAGCCTGGTGCTTTTCCAACGGAACTGATGACTTTAACTGGCCAAAAAGGAGTTCATCTGAGAGCTACGGTAAGTGAGTTTGGTCCAGTTTTATTAAGCAAAATTTTAGAATTGAATGACACACAGGGCGGCGTAGTGGCCATGATATTTAAATATTGCGATGATACAAAACTGCCCCTGCTCGACCTTAAAGATTTTATAAAAATATTACAATACATTGGTGACGAAGGCAAAGCTGAAATAGAAAAAATCTACGGAAAAATATCTACTTCATCTACCGGAACCATTTTACGTAAAGTAATTGAACTGCAGCAGCAAGGCGCCGATATTTTCTTTGGCGAAAGAAGTTTTGAAGTAGACGACCTGATGCGTATTGCCGATGATGGTAGGGGAATCATCAGCGTGTTACGGGTTACCGATCTACAGGATAAGCCAAAGCTGTTTTCAACATTTATGTTGCAGATGCTTGCAGAGTTGTATGCCAGTTGCCCCGAAGAAGGCGACCTGGATAAACCCAAGCTGGTCATGTTTATTGATGAGGCCCATCTTATTTTTAATGAAGCCAGCTCGGCATTGCTGCAGCAGATCGAAACCATTGTAAAACTGATACGTTCAAAAGGGATTGGTATTTTCTTTTGTACGCAAAACCCGATGGACGTGCCTGCGAGTGTACTGTCGCAGCTGGGTTTAAAAGTGCAACATGCTTTACGGGCTTTTACTGCAGCCGACAGAAAAGTGATTAAGCAAACCGCAGAGAACTATCCAGAAACTGATTTTTATAAAACCGAAGACCTGATAACCCAAATGGGAATTGGTGAAGCGATGATTACGATGCTGAACGAAAAAGGTATTCCTACGCCGCTGGCACATGTTATGCTTTGTGCACCACGCAGCCGCATGGATATTTTAACAGAGGAAGAGATTGATGCTATAAATGCCAAATCGAGGATGGTAGCCAAATACAACAAAACGATTGATAGTGAAAGTGCATATGAAATATTAACGGCCAAGTTGGAAGAAGCTGCTGAAAATTCTGCTGCAGAGGTAAAAACAAGTTCAAAAAAATCTGCTAAAGAAGAACCGTCAACGCTGAAGAAAGTGGCAGGCAATACTATTGTAAAAAGTATGTTGCGAACTGCTGGAACAACAATTGTACGTTCATTACTTGGCGCTTTGGGATTGGGTGGCAGGAGCAAGAGTTCAAAAATTAAGGGCTGGTTTAATTAACAAATTGTATCAATATTTTAAAGAGTCGGTTTAACAACCGGCTCTTCGTATTTTTGCCGCATGAAAAAACTCCAATCTTTATTTAAACACCGTTTTGGCCCGCTTGCGGTATTGGCTATTATATTATTTACACTGAGTTTTTTTACGAGACTAACTTTACTGATTATCAGTTGGTCAAACCTGGAATTGTCAGTTTTTAGTTTTCTGGGCATATTTTTCATTGGCTTGTTTTATGACATGGTTGTGTGGAGTTTTTTTGCCATACCTGTTGCATTGTATTGCTGGCTGATGAAAGACAGCTGGTATCAAAAAAAATGGCAACGCATTCCGCTTTTTATACTCTTTTTTATTATTACGCTGATACTGGTTATTAATGTGGGCGGCGAAATCATTTTTTGGGATGAGTTTAGTGTACGCTATAATTTTATTGCAGTTGATTACCTGGTATATACAACAGAAGTGTTGGGTAATATCTGGGAGTCGTACAATATTCCGCTAATTAGTGCAGCGGTTGCGGTTGCCGTAATTGTTATACTTTTTTTAGTACGAAAGAAAATATTTGCTTCACAGCAGGTAAGTATGCGTTTTAGAAAGCGAACTGTTTTCTTCTTAGGGTTTATGATAGTACCGGTTGCCGGCTATTTCTTAAACAGCAACGGTATAAAAAACATCAGCAATAATAACTATGTAAATGAACTGGGTGGCAACGGTATTTATGAGTTTGGTTTTGCGTTCTGGCATAATGAAATTGATTACGATAAATTTTACGCTACCCGAAACGATACAGCTAATTTAAAAATATTAAGGAACATGTTGCAGGCGCCCAACGCAACATTTACCGATGATCAGCTGAGTATAGAAAGACAGATTAAAAATGACAGTCTGGAACATAAATGGAATGTGGTACTCATCAGTGTAGAAAGTTACAGCGGCGATTATTTAAAACGCTTCGGCAACACAGAAAACATTACACCATATCTTGATTCGCTTATTCCGCATGGTCTTTGGTTCGATAAATTTTATGCATCTGGCACCAGAACCGTAAGAGGGCTGGAAGCATTGTCCATGGCTATTCCGCCGACACCTGGGCAATCTATTGTGCGCCGGCCCGATAATGACGATATGTTTACTATGGGCAGCGTTTTAAAGGCAAAAGGTTACGAAGTGAATTATATTTATGGCGGTAATTCTTTCTTTGATAATATGGGTGATTATTTTAGTGGCAGTGGTTATAAAGTTTTAGATAAGAGAGATATTCCCGACAGCATGATACATCTTACTACAGCCTGGGGTGCAGATGATGAAGCATCCTTTAATTATGCCATTAAGCAATGTGACAGAAGTTTCAACAGCGGCAAACTTTTTTTCAACCAGATTATGACGGTGAGTAACCACCGCCCATATGTTTATCCCGAAGGAAGAATTGATATTTCTCCGGCGCACCAATCCCCGCAAGGAGCCGTTAAATACACCGACTATGCCATTAATAAATTTTTAAAAGATGCACAGCAAAAGCCATGGTTCAACAATACTATATTTGTTATCGTGTCAGATCACTGTGCAAAAAGTGCCGGTAAAACAGATTTACCAGTAAACCGATATCATATTCCCTGTATCATTTATGCTCCACAATTAATAAAGCCTGCTATTGAAAGCCGCCTGGTTAGTCAGATTGATTTAGTTCCAACTGTTTTGGGCCTGATGAATCTTAATTATACCAGCCGTTTTATGGGTTATGATATTTATAATATGAAAGCGGGAAATGAACGGGCTTTTATCAGCACTTATCAGGATATGGGGTACATTAAGGACGACAATATGGTGATTCTGTCACCAAGGCAGCAATATAAAATGTACCGGCCCGATTTCATAACGGGCGCCAATACCCCGATTGCTGCGTCAGATAGCTTGGTAAATGAGGCAATTGCCTGGTATCAAGGGGCAAGTTTTCTTTATCGTTCAGGAAGATATAAATCAACTAAATAAAAATTCAAGGCATTGATAGTCAATTTATTAGTAAAATATACAGATGCGTAAAACTACCTGATTTTTCAATTTATTTGAAAATACCTTATAAAATTGTTGCATAATAGTAAAAAC
>JBBKXU010000079.1:0-9186 GCA_037969645.1 Ferruginibacter sp.
GCGAATAATATAGCCACAGTTAAAAAATTAGATATTACCAACAATATTTTGTTTGAATACAAAAAAGAACAAATGAGTATTATACATGCCAATGTAAATGGAGATAAAAAAAGCACCAAACTCATTAATCCCGAAGAGAAGGCAAGTTTTGAATTTTAAAAATAAATACAACCAGATTATTGCTACTGCTTTTTTAAATGACCGTAGTCGGACACTATTTCTTTAAAGTCAGCGTCGAGATAAGTGGTTTGCAATTGGGTAAATTTTATATTTTTAGCATCAGCTTTTACATAATAAGCTACTTTAAATAAGTCCTTTTCTTCTGATGCTTTTTTAATAACCTCATTGAGATATGCAACTACAGCCGCATGTTTTCTTTTATTGTCCTCTATTTCTGCAGGTTTATATATCGGGTTTGATGTGTTCTTAAATTTATCGATATACTTTAAATATTTATCGAAGCCTTCTATTTGTGAACTTCTTTCGTAGGTTAAATAGTATTTCCGTGAAATTTTGATAATCTCCATGCCGGTAATTTCAATCACACTTGCGTTTTCACCTGAGGGGTCAAGTTTTTTCTTTAGTATCTCAGTTAACGCTGCTTTTACTGTCGAATCGAATGGTGATAGCTGGATAGATGGCTGAATTACCGGCAATTCTTCCTGTTCATCTACTGCCTGATTGCAGGATAAAACAAAAAATACAGCTACCAAATAAAATGCATATTTCATAAATCTGTAAATGCGATCGTTAGATTTAATCTTCCATTTCTTCCCGTATCTCCTCTGTTACTTTTACAATCAGTTTATCTATACGCTGACCGTCCATATCTATAATTTCAAAATCAAAACCGTTCCATTCAAAGTTTTCGCCAGTGGCTGGAATATGTTCCAGTTCATGCAAAACAAATCCGGCGAGGGTATCAAAATCCTGTTCACCTTCATTCATCCATTCTGTTTTATCAAAATGACTTAAGAAATCGTAAAACGGTATTTGTGCATCTACTAAAAAAGACCCATCGGTGCGTTCTACAATTTCATACTCCTCCTGTCCGCTTTGAGGTACATCACCAACAATGGCTTCCAGTATATCGTTCAGGGTAATCATCCCTTCTAAAGTACCGTATTCATTTACAATAAAACAACTGTGTATTTTAGAAGACTTGAATTTTTCTAACAACTGATAAGCACTGTTATTTTCGGGCACAAACATAGCAGGTTTGGCCAGGTCTTTCATAATAGTAGTTGATGACGCTTTTACAATATCTTTTACAAACACTACACCGGTAATATCATCTACCACTTTATCGCAAACCGGGTATGTTGAATAAGTAAGTGTAACAAACCGGTCTTTAAAATCCTGCACTGTTTCCTGCTCATCAAACCAGATAATATCTGTACGGTGCGTCATCAGCGATGTAATATTTCTGTCGCCAAGATGAAACAACCTTTCTATTATTTCTTTTTCTTCTTCCTCAATAGCGCCGTGTTCGCTACCCTCATTAATCATCGCTTTAATTTCTTCTTCCGTAACCTGGTTATCGCTAACCTTTAGTTTAAAAAGTTTTACTATAACATGAGTAGATGAAGTTAATAACCAGATAAAGGGGAAAGTAAGCTTGCTCAGCCAACTCATTGGTTTGGCAAAGTTTTTGGCAAGATATTCGGGGCGGGCCAGGCCAATTCTTTTTGGAACCAACTCACCCAACACCAGCGAAAAATAGGTAAGTATCACCACTATAACCGTCGTCGCAATTCCGTTGCTGTACTCCTTCGCCCATTCAAAGCCGTTAAGAAATTCAACTAAGGGTCCTTTTAACTTGTCTCCCGAAAATATACCCGTTAAAATGCCGATCAGTGTTATACCAACCTGCACGGTCGATAAAAAAACATCGGGGTTGTTTGCCAGTTTCAATGCTGCTTTGGCCTTCTCGTCGCCCTTATTGGCTTGCCCTTCCAGCCTCGCTTTCCGAGCCGAAACCAAGGCAATTTCTGCCATAGAAAAGATGCCGTTAATCAGTATCAGCCCAAGTATTATCAGTATTTCCGTCATGTATTTTTAAACTAAACCGTAGTTTTTGTTAAACGATTTTCCCGACAAATATCCGATAAGTATTCCAATTAGTCCTCCACAGATAATATCTATGGGGTAATGGACACCTACATAAACCTGTGCAAATGAGATGCTGAAGGCCCAAAAGAAGAATAAAACAGGCCATTTATTAAACCTTTTTTTCAAGGTTAGATATAAAAACATGGCCATACTAAAATGGTTGGCTGCATGTGAAGAAGTAAAACTTGAGCTTTGAGGCCGGTATCCAACCAAAACATTTATCCAGGAAGCCAAATCAGGATCATTACATGGTCGCAAGCGAAAAAACGCCTCCGTATTTTTTATTATTGAACTGCTAACAAAATCTGAAAGGATAACAGTACCTGCCGCAAATACAACCCACCACCAGCCGGTTTTTTTGAAATTGATAGTAACCAGCAAAACGAGGAACAGGTACAGTGGAATCCACATGTTGGAATTACGCAGCCAAGGCAGCACCCAATCGAAAAAAGGATTGCTCCATTGATGATTGATGATATTAAAAAGATTCCTGTCGTAATTAAGCAATTGTTCCATTAACTGCAAGTTGTGTGTTAAATAAGCATTAGCCAAAAATAATTAAACTAAATTTGTTCACTACTAAATAATCGTTCATGCTTTTTTTACAGCGGATTCCTAAACTGCTTCGTTGGATATTTTCGGTGGTGCTTTTGCTGCTTGTAGTGATGACCATTTCGAGGTTAATTATTTTCTGGTCGTTTAATCCGCCAGGCAAGGCATTTTCGGGCTCGGCTTTTATACTGGGATTAAGATTTGATGCACGGGTTGTATGTGTAGTTGGTTTAGCAATGATGCTGCTTTGTGCTCTCCCATTTTTAAATCCCTTCAAAAATTTTAAAGCAAAAAAATTCTGGAATATTATTGTGCCGCTTGTATTCATCATCATAGTTTTTGTTTTGGCTATAGATTATTACCATTTTGATTACCTGCACCAGCGGCTTAACGCAACTGTTTTAAATTATGTAGAAGATGCAGGTATTTCCTTTACCATGATGTGGCAAACTTATCCGTTACTTAAGATTTGTATCGCCATAATTATTCTTTTGGTTTTAGCGAGGCTTGGTTTTGGAAGATTGCTTGCCCGTTATCAGCAACAGGATAGTTATTACAAACGTAAAGGAAGCATGAAGTATGTAATTGCCTTTTTGATATTTGGCATTTGCATCTTTGGAAAAATTGGCCAGTTCCCTTTGCGCTGGAGCGATGCCTATACCTTGAGCGATGATTTTAAAGCCAATCTGGCGCTTAACCCTTTTCAAAGTTTTTTAAGCACATTAAATTTCAGGAATACATCTTATGATATAAAAAAGATAAGGGCTGATTATCCGTTAATGTCTTATTACCTCGGCGTAAATTCTCCCGACAGTTCCTTAAACTACGACAGGATTTATCCAGGATCAGATTCTGCAACCAACAGACCTAATATCGTTTTGGTTATCTGTGAAAGCTTTAGCTCTTACAAAAGCAGCATGCACGATAATCCATTAAATACAACACCGTATTTTAATGAGCTTTGTAAGGACGGAATCTTCTTTGACCGCTGCTTTACACCGGCCTATGGTACGGCTCGTGGCGTTTGGGCCACTATTACCGGCGTTCCCGATGTGGAGAGTCCTAAAACGGCTAGCCGTAACCCAAATGCTGTGGACCAAAACACCATCATCAACAGTTTTAAAGGTTACAACAATTTTTATTTTCTTGGCGGAAGTGCCACCTGGGCAAATATCCGGGGCGTACTAACCAACAATATCAATAACCTTAAATTATATGAGCAGGATGATTATACTGCAAAGAAGATTGACGTATGGGGCATCAGCGACAAGAATTTATTTTTAGAAGCCAACAAGGTTTTAAAGCAGCAAACAAATCCTTTTTTCGCAATCATTCAAACAGCCGATAATCATCGACCTTACACCATCCCTGCCGAAGACAAAGATGAATTAAAATCCATTAGCTATTCCTCAGATTCATTAAAACGTTTTGGGTTTGAAAGCAATGACGAGATGAATGCTTTTCGCTACACCGATTTTAGTTACAAAAAATTTATGGAAGCTGCACAAAAAGAAGCGTATTTTAAAAATACCATTTTTGTCTTTGTGGGCGATCATGGAATTCATTTCAACGGCACACTGGATTACTTTCCAAAGGCCTGGACCGAGCAGAACTTAACCAGTGAGCATGTGCCACTATTATTTTACGCACCTGGCCTTTTAAAACCGCAAAGAATTCATGATATAAGTTCGCAGGTTGATATTTTACCTTCCATTGCATCACTTGCTAAAATACGTTATACAAATACTTCGCTTGGGAGAAATCTGTTTGATACTACTGCACGTGCTAATCAAAAACTAGCATTTATAATTGATCATGATGTAAAAACTACAGGGCTCATAAGCGACAAATACTATTACCTGAAAAACTTTAAAACAGGCAAGGAAGATTTTGTTTCGATGACCGGCAACGAGCCTGTACCTGTAAATGCTGAAACTGACAGCATAAAAAATTATCTGCTACGCCTTAACAGTGCTTACTATGAAACAGCCAAGTATTTACTGCTCAACAACAAAAAGAAGCAGTAGTCCTTTTGATCTGTGCAAATCCGTATTAACCCGTGTTATCAGCGATCCTATCCCCAGTTTTTGTATTTTCGCCATCATTATTCAGGCTTAAGGAAATAATAAACTATGTTCATCAGTTGGCGTGTTCCCAAAACCATACAATGGATTGTAAAACTATTCATCATCTACCTGTGCATATTTACCACTTTTCGTATTGCTACTGTAATCTGTTTTAAGCCTGAAAGCACGGGTGTTCTGGAACTAGGACCATCGTTCTGGTTGGGCCTTAAATACGATCTTCGTTGGATTGCGTTTATTTTATTGCCCATTGCTGTTTTGTCGTTGTATCCCCGCTTATCGCCGTTTTACAGCAACAGGAGCAAGAAAGGCTGGACCGCTTATCTTGGTATAATCACTTTACTGGTCTTATTTTTTTATGGTGCCGATTTTGGTCAGTTTGCATACATCAATGCCCGCCTTAATGCCGATGCCCTGATTTTTGTTGAAGACCCAAGGGAAAGCATACAAATGGTTTGGCAAAGTTATCCTGTGGTTTGGATCTTATTTGGCCTGGCAGGCGCAGTTGTAATGATGACCTGGATGTTCAGGAGGATGCATGTAGACGTTACCGACAAAAATATCAATGTTCACAAATTTACTTATCGCCGCAGATGGCATGCTGCTGCACTATTGCTACTTGGTTGGTTTGTGTACGGTTTTTTTACTTTAAAACCGCTTGACATTTTCAGAGCATTTAATCTGGATGACGAATTTAAAAGTAACCTGGCGCTAAACCCCATGCAGAATTTTTTTACTACCCTGCAGTACCGAAACCCCGACCGCAATACCAAAGCAGCAGAATATTATAAGGACATATCATATTTCCTGCAATTGCCCGAGGATGTCACTGCTGCCAAACCTTACAGCAGACTTTTGCATCCCGGCAGTAAGGCATTCGAAAGTCAGCCAAATGTGGTGCTGGTACTTTGCGAGAGCTTCAGCATGTATAAAAGCACAATGAGCGGCAACCCCTTAAACAGTACGCCATATTTTAACCAAATGTGCAATGAAGGTATTTTTTTTGAACGTTGTTTTACGCCTGCTTTTGGTACAGCCAGAGGTATTTTTGCAACAATTACCGGCATTCCTGATGTGCAACTTTCTAAATTTTCAACCCGAAACGAAGAGTCGGTAAACCAACGCACCATCATCAACGACTTTGACGGTTACGAAAAATATTACTTTTTAGGCGGTCGAAGCCAGTTTAATAATTTTAGCGGTTTGGTATCCAACATCAACAAGCTACATGTATATGAAGAAGGGAAATACAAGGCAGAAAAGCTGAACGTGTGGGGCATCAGTGATAAAAATTTATTCCTGGAAGCCAACGAAGTTTTGGCAAAACAACAAAAGCCGTTTTTTGCAATCATTCAAACAGCCGACAACCATCGGCCATTTGAAATACCAGAGGAAGACACTGATTTTGTGCGCCAGAATATCCCGGAAGAAGATTTGAAAAAATATGGTTTTGAATCGCTGAAAGAATACCATGCATTTGCTTACACCGATTATTGCTTTAAGAAATTTATGGAGGCTGCAAAAAATTCACCTTATTTTAAGAATACGATTTTTGTATTCACCGGCGACCATGGCGTAGAAGGTGACGCCGGAGCCATATACCCCAAAGCATGGACAGATCAGCGTTTGAGCGATGAGCATGTTCCACTACTTTTTTATTCTCCCTCACTGCTGGCTCCGCAAAAAAGGCCGGAGGCTGTGTCGCAAATTGATATTTTACCAACTATTGCCGGCATGATGCAACAGCCTTATTTAAATTCTACGCTGGGCAGAGATCTGCTTGATCCAAATAAGAAAGAGAATGCAGCATTTATCATCTATCATGCGCCTGGTTGGATTGGCGTGGTTAATGATGATTATTTTTTTAGAAAAAATATCCGGATAAACAAAAAGAACAGCAATAAAAAAATAGAAGAAATGGTGCCGGTACGCAACAACTTGCCGCCAATAACGCAACAACAGCAGGACTCTGTAAGGGAACATCTGTCTCAGCTTACATCGGCCATGTATGAAACTGCGAGGTGGATGCTACTCAATAATAAGAACAAGTAGACTTTTATTTGATAAGAATTCAGAGGAAAATACTGTCAGCCTGATTACTTTAGGATCAATCACGTATTTATCTTCTTCGCAATCATCACCATCCTTTGCGATTTTTTTACATCATAATTACCAAAGTCATAATCTCCAAACACTTCTTGTATTTGTAAACCTTGATAGGCAAACATTTCTGTAAAATCTCCTAAAGAAAATTTGGCAACTTTCTCTGTATAAATTAATGGCACTTTCAAGGCCTCGTCTTCCACAACAATTTTTTTATAAAAATGTGTTTCGTCAAACCATTTGGTGATAATAAAATTTACATCGTCTATTTCTTTTTCGGACTGGTGTACCAGGTGATCTTCGGCATAATGCACATTCAAAAAATCCATCACAAAAATGCCATCTTTTTTTATGGATTGAGCAATGGTGCGTATGGCATTATCATGCTCACGGCGGGTTTTAAAATACCCGAAGCTGGTAAAAAAATTAAAAGCATAATCAAAATAGTTTATCCAAAACGGCAAACGCATATCATGTTTATAAAAATGAAGCGTATCAGTCTGCGCTTTTAAAGCTTCATTTATACTATCGTCGCTTAAATCAATTCCGGTTACGTCAAAACCTTTATTAGTCAATTGAATAGAATGCCGTCCCTTGCCGCAGGCTACATCCAACATGCTGCTGCCCGGTGATGGTTTCAGATAATTTATCAGTTTATCAATAAAAGCAGCGGCCTCGTTATCATCTCTGTTAAAGTAGAGTTGATGGTAGTAGGGAGAGTTGAACCAATCTTTAAACCAAGTCATTTGCATGGGGCAAAGTTAAAGGAATACAATTTAGGGTTTCGTGTTCTTAGGTTTCTAAAATTGACAGTAATCTGCCGATTAGCAGATTCTCACAACTCCTCACTACTATCTTCTATCTCCTAACTCCTAACTCCAATATTTCCTATCTTTGCCCTCCCTAAAAGGATTTTTAATGGCACTGATAAAGAGTATTTCCGGCATACGAGGCACTATTGGCGGAAAAACCAATGATAACCTTACCCCTGTTGATATTGTGAAGTTTGCTGCAGCATATGGAAGCTGGATAATCCAGCAAGGCGACAACACTAAAATTATTATTGGTCGTGATGGCCGCATTAGCGGCGAAATGGTAAGTAATCTGGTAGCTAACACTTTACTTGGCCTTGGACTTGATGTGGTTGACCTTGGATTGAGCACCACGCCCACCGTAGAAATGGCGGTAACATTTGAAAACGCTGCAGGTGGTATTATTCTTACAGCAAGCCATAACCCAAAGGAATGGAATGCATTAAAGTTGCTTAATAATAAAGGTGAATTCATCAGCGGCGAAGAAGGCAAATCAATTTTAATTGCTGCCGAAAACGAAGATTTCACTTTTGCTAAGGTTGATAAACTGGGTAAGTATACAAAGAACGAAAGTTTATTACAAAAGCATATTGCTGCAGTGGTAAGCTATGAATTGGTTGACAAAGCTGCCATAAAATCAAAGAATTTTAAAGTAGTTATTGATGCCGTTAACAGCACCGGTGCCATTGCAGTACCTGCTTTATTAAAAGAGCTGGGTATTGAAGATATTGTTGTTTTGAATGAAGAAGTGAATGGTATTTTTGCACATAACCCTGAACCGCTGCCCGAGCATTTAAAAGAATTGAGCCAGGCAGTTGTAAAACATAACGCCGATTTAGGCATTGCTGTTGATCCCGATGTGGATCGCCTTTGCTTTGTTTGTGAAGATGGAAGCATGTTTGGCGAAGAATACACATTGGTTGCTGTGGCTGATTATATTTTGAGTAAGCGTAAAGGAAACACCGTTTCCAATATGTCATCTACCAAAGCATTAAAAGATGTAACCATTAAACATGGTGGCGAATATTTCCCCAGTATGGTTGGCGAGGTGAACGTGGTAAATAAAATGAAAGCGGTGAATGCTGTTATTGGTGGCGAAGGTAATGGCGGCATTATTGTTCCCGACCTGCATTACGGCAGAGATGCACTAATTGGTATTGCACTATTTTTAACGCATCTTGCCAACAGTAAAAAAAGCATTAAACAATTACGCAGTACCTATCCCGATTATTTTATCAGCAAAAATAAAATTGAGCTGAGCAATGGTACCGATGTAAAAACTATTTTTGAAAATATTAAAGACTTGTATAAAAATCATCCGATGAATGTAGAGGATGGTTTAAAGATTGAGTTTGACAACGACTGGGTTCATTTACGCACCAGCAATACCGAACCAATCATTCGTATTTATGCCGAAAGCGACTATGAGTCTAAAGCAGATAATATTGCTAAGAAACTGATGCAGGATATTGGGAAGATGATGTAATTCTGTCACACGAATTTAAAAACCGAATTACACGAAT
>JBBKXU010000080.1:0-9156 GCA_037969645.1 Ferruginibacter sp.
GGATCAGGGAAAAAATTGATAAGAAGCTTTCCGATGAGCGGCTGGTTTCTTTAATACAGAATAATAAATCTACGTTTAGAAAAGCTAAACTAAAGGGTAACAAAAATGGGCTAGCCAAGATAATTCCCTAAGCTGGGTACAAGATGCATTTTATTTACATGCCCTCAAACAACAACCCATCCAAAAAAGCATTCGCTTTTGTTTCGTTAAGTGTTTTTTGGGAATAAGTATATAATACAGCAATAAATTTACCATCTGTCCAGCCCTTCACTTTCCAGTTATTTTGTTCTTCGTCATTCCAGTAATCAAGAATACCCCGTGTGGTTTCTTTGCCTTTTAACCGGTGGCCTTTACCATAACCCGTTGACGATGTTATTTTAAATAATTTCTTCAGGTTATCAAGATAAGCTACTAGCACAGATTCGGCCTTCGGTAAATTGGTAATACTATCTAACAGCTTAATACATATTACGCCATAGTATCCATCGGCATTTCCGCATTCGCTGGTGTAAACCTTTGCTGCATCTTCACTGAAATTCACATCAAATTTTCCGTGGTCGCAGAAAGAATAAACCGAGCAACCCGAGTCGCCGATACCATACTTTTTCAACGATTGGCCGTAAAGAATCGCAAAACCGAAAACCATTAACAAACTGCAGAGCAATTTTTTCATCATTCAAATTTTAATGCGCTAAAGTAAAGAATTTGAGGCAATCAACTTTAATATTAATAATAGCTTAACAGCTGCTTATCAAATTAACACTGCGTGCAAGTGCCAGAACCAATCAGCGTTGAAGATATCATAGGCAAAATTATTATACTTTGCATTATTTTTGACAATACGATCTTACCACTAAATTCTTTTTTAATGAAGCTGCTTTGTGCCTTTTGCGTTCTTTGTGTATTTACTAATTGTTTTGAAAACAGGAACAGGCCACCTGAAGTTATAACGGTAAAAGCGCCTACATCTGTAAATTCTATAATTGATGCATCTGATTCATCTTATTTAAAAATCAGTTTTGCAGACAAAAATTTTGCCGTTTCAATATTAAAAGATTCCCTGTTCACAAGCGATACTAACAAACTGGATTCGTTTATTTCGTCGAATCTTAACAGAATACAATCCGATCATATATTGATTAGTGGGCAGTCCGAACTAAACTATGAGCGCTTTAAGCAGTTAAAGGGGATTTTAAGAAAATATGAACTTTACAGATTCAGGATTGCAACAGATTCTGAATAAGCAAGGGATTATTCAGCATTCCGGTTTATATCTAGTTTTGTGCATTTATCAACTTGCCCACTAATTTTCTTTTCCCGTAATCATTTACAAAATCATTTTTTTACATTTGTAAAATTCAGACAAACAAAAAACAGATAATTATGAGTAAAGTATGGTTTATAACAGGTTGTTCAACTGGTTTTGGGCGCAATATTGCTATGGAAGCATTGCAACAGGGGAATAAAGTGGCCGTAACATCCCGCAAAACTGAAGATGTAAAAGATATTATAACGCAATACCCTGATACCTCAATTGCCATTAAGTTGGACGTAACAAATAAAGAACAGATTCAGGCAGCTGTTGACCAAGCCATGGAAAAATTTGGACGCATAGATGTATTAGTAAACAATGCTGGTATTGGTTATTTTGGAGCCGTAGAAGAAAGTGAAGAAGAAGAATACCGCCGTATGTTTGAGATTAACTTTTTTGGCCTTGCAGCGGTAACAAATGCAGTTTTACCTGTTTTGCGTAAACAACGTAGCGGCAATATTGTAAACGTCTCCTCTGTTGGAGGTTTGGTTGCCTTCCCTGGTATTGGTTTTTATAATGCCACAAAGTTTGCAGTAACAGGTTACTCCGAAGCATTGGCCAAAGAAGTGGCACATATGGGTATTAAAGTAACAATTGTAGCGCCAAGTGGTTTCAGAACCGATTGGGCAGGTCGCTCGGCAAACAATACTAAAATTGTTATTGATGATTATCAAAGCTCTGCACATAACAACCAAAACACCATCCGCGGTAACAGCGGCGTGCAACCCGGCGATCCGGTAAGGGCTGCTAAGGCTATTATTAAAGCCGTAGAGGCCGATACACCACCATTAGTTTTATTGCTGGGTGCCGGTGCTTTAAAAGGCACCAGGAACAAATTGGAAGAACTGAAAAAAGATGTTGATACCTGGGAAGAAACAACGGTTTGGGCGGATAATCCACCAAGTAATAATTAACAAATTGATTTTACAAATAAAAATGGCAGACTTAAAACACTGCCATTTTTTTATTTATATTACATGCTATGACAGGCATAAATAATATAAACGATGTAATCGCAGCCCTTGACAATATTATTGCCGAAGCTGAAATCAACAATGATACATCGGGTTATTTTGCAGCGCTTTACCGTAAAGTAACCATCAGGGTAAAGCAGGGCATTGCCAATAATGAATTTGATGATGGCCCACGAATGGAAAAACTTGATGTAATTTTTGCAAGTCGTTATCTGGATGCTTATACTTCCTGGAAGGAGAAAAAGCCCGTATCGGCATCGTGGCAAAGGGCTTTTGATATTTCAACTAATTACTGGCCCATTGTGTTGCAACATTTATTAATGGGCATGAATGCTCATATCAACCTTGATCTTGGCGTTGCTGCTGCAGAAGTTTCTAAAAACGAAAACATAAATAACTTGCAAACTGATTTTAACCGGATTAATACAATCCTTTCGTCGCTGGTTGTTGAAGTGCAGAACGACCTTGCAGCAATATGGCCAAGATTGAAATGGATATTACAAAAGACAAAGGGCGTTGATGATTTTTTAGTTGATTTTAGTATGCAGCTTAGCCGTGAGGGCGCCTGGAAATTTGCCGTAAGCCTTGCCGGCGGCAATGATGGAAACCTTAACACGTTAATTGCAGCAAGAGATCTAAGAGTAGCCGACAAATCTAAGATCGTAACCAACCTCGGCTTTATTCCACGGGTTATTTTTGGCATTGTACGTATAGGCGAACGTGGTTCGGTAAAAGATAAAATTGAAAAGCTGAAGTAGTATTCAACTCAATTTTTTTACGTTACTTTATCTCCCTCAAACAAATAATTATTAATGAAACTGATACTTACCATATTTTCTCTCTGTATAGCTCCCGTTATTTTTTCTCAGTCAGCAACAAAAATTAATATTGCTGATAGCGGCAAGGCCGAATTTAAAAAGCAGGCAGCTGCGGAAAATCCTGATTATTCTATTGCATACCGGATATTAAAAAATCAGGTTAAACAATATCCCAATAATGCAGAGCTTCTTTATTTTCTAGCTTATGCTGCCGACCGTATAAATTCGGAAGAAGGCAGTACCATGTACCAGATGAAGAAAGATCTTACCATTGAAGCCAGCGAATATTTAGAAAGGGTAAACAAACTTCAACCTGTTTATAAAGGAGAGTTTGTAGTACTTGACCCCTATTCAAAACTCAGTTCTATCTGGGGCAGCCTGGCTCAGTCATATTTGGTAAGAAACCTGAACGACTCTGCCACATGGGCTTTTACCGAAGGGAAAAAACGCGGCGGCTTTATTGAACCTATGCTCCATTACAACCGCCAATTGCTGAACAGTTGTTCCAAAAACGCCATCCTTTTCAGTGCCGGCGACAATGTTACTATTCCTATATGGTATTTGCAGACTGTTGAAAATTTGAGAACTGATATTACTGTTGCTGATGTAAATCTCATCAACACGTCCTGGTATTGTAAATATTTAAAAAACGATCGTAAGCTCGATATCAGTTTTACTGATGAAGAAATTGACAGTGTAGATTTTGTTTCGTTTGAGGCCCGTTATATCACACTTACAAACCCAAAAGACAGTGCTGAAAAATTTACATGGAATCTAAAGCCAACTTATTACAACAGGTACCTGCTTAAGGGTGACAGAATTATGTTGAATATCTTAAAAGAAAATTTATTTGAAAGAGATGTCTTTTTCAGCTCCATACCAGACAGCACCTGGAATCTATTTTTAGGAGACTATATTACTAAGGAAGGCCTCGTTCATCAGTTACAAATAAAGGGCATTGATTTTGATGAAGCACCAGATAAAGTTTCATCAAATTTTTCTATATACAGTATTGAAAAAATTGATGCAGCAGAGATAAAAAAATCGAAAGATGCGATTCTGCTGCTGAATAACTACCGCTGGGCTTACTACAGCGCCATTGCAGGTTTGTTAAGCAAAAATCAAAAGCCCAAAGCCAGAGTTTTAAAAAATGAAATGGAACTTAAATTCAGTTTAACAAAACTGCCCTTCGCTTTCGATGGTGCAGCGGGTTATTTTAAAAAATTATTTTCGGAGATTGATTAATCCTGACAATTTACTTTTATCACCGTGAACATAAAAGAAGCATACGACAACTGGTCATCGCAATACGATAGCAATATTAATAAAACACGTGACCTGGAAGCCATTGCACTACAACAAACATTGGCTGAAATACTATTTGATAATTGCCTTGAAATTGGCTGTGGAACTGGAAAAAATACCGTATGGCTGCTTACCCAAGCGAAACATATCACTGCTGTTGATCTATCTGATGAAATGCTGTCAATGGCCAAGCAAAAAATAAACTCCGATAAAGTAGATTTTATTCAAACCAATATTTTGGAGGACTGGAATTTTGCTGACAAAAAATATGACCTCATCAGTTTCAGCCTCGTTCTGGAACATATAGGAGACCTTGAACCAATATTTAAAAACGCATCAAGCACAATAGCAATCGAAGGACATCTGTATATTGGAGAACTACATCCCTTTAAACAATATGCAGGTACTAAAGCCCGATTTACCACAGCAGCAGGTGAACAAATAGTTACCTGTTTCAATCACCATATTTCGGATTTTACTGAGGCCGCAAAAAAACATGGCTTTGAAAGCGTACATATCAACGAGTACTTTGATGAAAATGACCGCAGCAATATCCCAAGGATTCTTACCATCCTGTTTAAAAAGATTGCAAACTAAAATGCTTGCTTTTCAAATTCTTTCTGTCTACATTTAATAAAAAATCATGAAACAAGCACTCCTGATTATTGCCTTGCTATTTACAATTCATATCAGCAATGCACAAACTTCTTATTACAAAGGCGAATGGACTATGATAAACAAGAGCGATCTTTTTACAGGTATTTTTAAAATTGAAATTAAACCCAACGGAACGGCCATAGCTGCGTTAATATGGACCTACCTCGCCACCGATAGCAGCAACCAGGAAATGATAAATATTTATAAAGGGAAAAAAGGAAAGTCAGGGATCGAATATGCAGAAGGGAAATTTACCGCTGCTACTAATGATTTGTATCTGGATGGTAAATCTCTGATAGATCCGCATACAATACTTGGCAATGATAAATACCATTTAAAACAGGCTGCCAATAAACAGGCCATTTATGGCAGTACCGAAGCTAATGGCACCAATGAGGGGTTGTTATATGCAGTTAAATTAGATAATGCCGCAGGAGAAAAGGAATTTTCCGCTGCTAAAGTCAGGATAAAAAAATAGAAACCTGTTCCATAAAAAAAATCCGTCCCTGTTCAGGGACGGATTCAACATTAATCAAGCTTAAAATCACTCCTTTACAAATCTGTCCTGGCTGATAACACTACCATCTGCAGCGCTAACTTTCAGGTAATATAATCCGCTACTTAACTTTTCGATATTCAGCATTGTATTGTTTTGAGAAGTTTTTTGTGTCAACACTCTCTCCCCAGTTGGACTGAACACTTCAAAAATCTTTTGTTTATCAAATCCGTTAACAGCTACTTTCAAAGTATGACTTGCCGGATTTGGAGAAAGGTTCATAGTTATTTTTTCCGTTTGCACAATACCGGGATTGGCAATAGAAGCTGTACCTAACGCCACCCTTAAAGTATAGCAGGTGGATGCGTTATTTGCTCCATTGTAACCATATACCTGTATATAATAGGTTCCGGCAGTATAAGTACGGCTGATTGTTTCGGATGTGGTACCACCGTTTTGTGAAATAGCCAGCTGAGTAGTACCATTGCTGCTGAAAAGTTTAATATCATAATCAGCAGGTAAGGTTGTTAAAGTAATAGTCGCTGTACCTCCGGTAGTGATCACAAATTTGTACCAGTCAATATCACCGGTAGGGCTAATCAATCCTTTAACATCGGTATTGAAGGGCGCTGTTGCGCCTCCTGTGTAAGTACCGTTAGTTGACACATCAAGCGGGCCCGGGCAAGTTGGTGCTGCGGCAGTTGTAAACTGTGCCTGAGCATAAGCACCCGTTGCACCTGTGCAATTTCCCCGTACTCTCCAATCGTACAACGAACCGGCAGTTAAGCCGCTTAAATTGGCAGAGGTTGAAGTTGTGGCTGTTGCAGTATTTATCCAGGTACTCGATGAATTTAATTTATAATCCACATCATAATTATTGGCACCGCTTAAAACCGTCCAGCTTATTGCTGCACTGCTTGCAGTAATTGCCGACGAGGTTAAACCACTAACTGTACCACAGGTTGGTGGTGCCGTTGTTGTAAACTGCGCCTGTGTATAAGCGCCGGTTGCGCCTGAACAATTTGCCCGCACTCTCCAATCATACAAAGACGAGGCAGTTAACCCGCTTATACTTCTTGAAGTAGAAGTTGTTGCTGTCACCGCATTTATCCAGGTACCTGAAGAACTCAATTTATAATCTACATCATAATTAACAGCACCACTTAATACAGACCAACTTACGGTTGCACTTGTTGCAGTAATTGCAGATGACGACAATCCGCTGACAGTACCGCAGGTAGGAGGAGCAGCGCCAACAATTGTAGTGAATATGCCTCTGCCATGCGTTGCTGCTGCCAGCAAACCATCGCTGCTGCGGTATTGCAGCATATCAGTTCTCACGTTCGGGAAGCCCGTTTCGGGACCCCAACTTGTTGAAGCGCCGTTAATATTATCGGTTTGCCAAACGCCTGTTTCAGTAGCAATAATTGCTTTTGTGTTACTTCCCGGATAAAACATGGCCCAGCGCACGGGCATATCGGGAAGGTCACCATCAATAGCCGTCCAGGTGGAACCGCCATTGCTGGTTACCCAAACATTATTAATGCCATAGTTTGAAATAGACACAATGATATTATTTTCTGTTGTACCAAATTCGATACTGGAAATATTAGTACCCGAAACCTGCATAGCACTGCTGATGATATTGGTAAATGTAGGAGTACCGTTTGCGGTGGCTGCTTTTATTAAGGTTGGTAACACACCACTTTTACCTCCGCCAAAATAAACCGTATTAGCTGTAAACGGAGATACTTTAATTGCCGATACCGTGCCGGTATTTAAACCCGACATGGTTACCGAAGTAAATGTACTTCCTGTTTGTGGATTGCTCCATCTTACAAAAGCATTGGCAACACCACTGGCATATAAAATATTTGCGGCATCATCATAGGCAAATGGGTTAATAAACCGACCTGCCGTGGTAGAATAATTTACTGAAGTCCAAGTAGAACCGCTGTTGGTACTTCTGCGGTATTGATTATATACATAAGCACCAAACTGATACTGGGGCTGATTTTGGTCTATAGCCGTATATGCACCATCACCACCGGTAACTTCTACCGACGTGGTTAAGCCTGCGCCATTTAACTGGTGTGTTCCATTGTCCTGAGCACCAGCTAAAAAATAATTTGTTGAAGTTGGATGAACCGCAACGGAATAAAACTGCTTAATTCTCAATCCAACATTTCTATCGGTTATAGTTGTACCACCATTTGCAGAGTAATGAATACCTCCATCACATCCAAACAAAACCTGATTGTTATTGCGCCAGGTTATTATTTGCTGATCAGCATGGACATACTGTCCTGATGTCCCAACCCACTCCGATATTTTTGTCCAGGAGGTGCCACCATTTGTTGTTTTATAACAATCTAAACTACCTACAATAACATTGTTTGCATTGTTGGGATCAATTGCAACTGCCATACAATACCATGCTTGTCCGCTTGTAAAAGCTGGCGTTGAGCCTGTTGCCGACCAGTTGGCACCACCATTGGTTGACTTATAAATTGTAGTTACATTCCATGCCGAAGTTGACGGCAATGCATATAGTGTATTACCATTGCTTGCCAAAATTGCATGATATTGTGTTGTAAAAGTAGTAACAGGACTTGTCCAAGTTGAAGAAGTTACTGTTGCAGGATTATCGGTATAGCGATATCCAGAGCTGCCGGCGGGCGTATTATAATACCCGCAAACAATATGCAACCTTCCTGTGCTGCTTATTTCTAGTTCGGGTACACGTGGGTCCAAACCAGTTGGTGTAATGTTTGTCCACGTGTTAGTTGCTTTTGTGTAACGCTGAATACCCTGGTTATTTGAAATTGAATTACACCCTATGTATAAATTACCGCTGGCATCGCAAATCACTTTACTGATATTCCAGAAATTTGAAGTGCCCGGCATTAATGTCCAGGTTACGCCATGATCTGTACTCCTCCATAAACCGGCTCCTCTTACTGCATCTGAATTAATTGCCTTTTCGCCAGTACCAAAATACATGATGTTAACATTGGTTGGATCCTGGCAAATACTTGCGATAGACAAATTACCCAAAAAGTCATTGATGGGAGTCCAGGTTGCCGGGCTGGCCGTGATATTTGTAGTTTTCCAAAGTCCGCCATCAATTCCGCCAACCCACACCGTTTTACCCGTCGCATCGCCTAGGTCTTCCCAAATAGCTCTCATCCTTCCAGATGTTACGCCATTGCCGGGTCGGGTGTTTCCGTTGCTTGGCCCTACTGCATCACTGTAAGGTCCTCTTTCGGTCCAGGTGAAAGTTGGCGCAAGGTTATTTATGTTTTGAATACGCTGCTGCCTGCTGTTGTAAGCTTCAAATAATCTTCCCTTGGGTACATAACCAAGTGCAGGATCTTTGGTCATGTTTATTTCATGCTCCAAGCGGGCAGATATACCCTTGGCCTCTTCCTTCTGCTCGCCAACCTGTGCAAAAGCAAAGGCAGACAAGGTTATCAGAAGTACCACTAACGATGTAATTTTCTTAATCATAAATAAAATGTTTTGGTGGTTAAATAATTTATTTAACAACAATGTAAAATCTTTTTTTCGCATTACCATTAGTAATTATACGTG
>JBBKXU010000081.1:0-6260 GCA_037969645.1 Ferruginibacter sp.
AGTAAAAGACAGGCTAACATCCTCTTCTGTGCTTCTGTGTTTCAGTGGCAAATCTCTGCTTTGCCGAAGGCAAAACTTTACAATTCGATTATCTGGTAGGCAGTATCTAACTTCTCAAACGCTTCCTTCAATCTTTCTTTATGTGTATCAGTAATTAATACCTGTCCCGTATTTTCGTTGCAAACCCAATGCAAGAGCTGTTGCATACGGTTGTCGTCTAATTTTTCAAATACGTCATCCAGCAAAAGGAGTGGAGCAAAACCTTTGCTTTCTTTTAATATTTCAAACTCTGCAAGCTTTAGTGCAAACAATAAACTTTTGCGCTGGCCCTGCGATGCGGTTGTTTTAAAAGGCTGTCCGTTTAACTGAAAAACAAGCTCATCTTTATGAATACCGGCATTACTGCGTTGCAGTAAAAAATCTTTTTGTCTGAAATTATTGAGGAGGTCGTAAAAACTGCTGTCGTTTAAACGGCTGTCGTATTGTAAAGTAATTTCTTCGTCGTTATCTGCAATGCGGTGATAAAATTTCTGTACCAGCGGAATCAACGCCTCCGCAAACAGCTTTCTTTTAGCATGAATAAAACCGCCGGGAGCAATCAATTGTTCATCCAAAACTTCCAGCAGCGGCCAATCGGTTTTGCCTTGCTCTGCAAAGCGTTTGAGTAAACTGTTTCGTTGTTGCAGTACTTTATTATAAACCACTAATTGCTGCAAATAGACAGCGTCCATCTGGCTCAGTACAGTATCCATAAACCTGCGGCGTTCTTCACTTCCGTTGGTAATCAGCCCAATATCATCCGGCGCAATCATCACCGCCGGAAATTTGCCTATATGCTCCGATAATTTTGTGTAAGCAACGCCATTCAGTAAAACTTCTTTTTTACCAACAGTTCTAAAAATGCAAACTATTTCATCGGCTTTTCCCGTTGTGCCATCCAGTTCATCCCCAAGTTTATCTTTTACTCCGGTATTTCCCCCTTTAGGGGGCGGAGGGGGTATCGTGTTGGCCTCAATCCTAAACCCATCTGTATTAAACTGCATATTTAACCCGTCAGCTTTGGTAAAATAACTTTTAGTAAAACAGCAGTAGTATGCAGCATCCAGCAGGTTGGTCTTGCCTTTACCATTGAGGCCGCAAATGCCTACAACTCTTTCGGTAAAATCAAATGCCGAAAAACTGTAATTTTTAAACTGTGTTAAGGTAATTCTACTGATAAAAAACATGGGCTGCAATATACACAATGTAAATGCTCTTTCTCTAGCCATAAATGCAGTATATTTATATTATACAGAAACACATGTCTTGGTAAGAAACCAATCACCCGTTTTTTACGTTTAATACTAGTGATAAAGACTATTGCCACCATATCATCCATTCTTTTACTTTTTACCGTTACGGCTGTATCACAAACAGTAAAGCTGGCATGGGCCAATGTTATGCACGGCGATTCGTACGATGTTTGCCAGGCATTGGCTTTAGACAAAGAGAACAATGTGTATGCAGCGGGTTATTATTCCACCACGGTTGATTTTGATGCAGGCCCCGGCGTTTTTAACCTCACATCGGCTAATGCAGAGGATATTTTTCTTTCAAAATACGATTCAACAGGTAAACTAATTTGGGCAAAAACCATCGGCGATTTCAGGTATCAGGCTATTTACGCCATGACCATAGACACCGCCCAAAATATTTACACTACCGGTATCTTTTTTGGCTCTACCGATTTTGACCCGGGCCCGGGTGCAGACGTATTAACATCGGCGGGTAATGAGGATATTTTTGTTTGTAAGTATGATAAGCATGGCAACTTTATTTGGGCAAGACGTTTTGGTGGTGTTACCAACGATTTTTGTAATTCTATTATAACCGATAAGCAAGGAGGTGTTTATTTTAGCGGCTATTTTGAAGCAACCGCCGATTTTGACCCCGGCCCCGGCACGTTTAACCTTACATCGGCTGGCTCTACAGATATTTACATTTGTAAATTATCCAGCTTTGGCAATTTTATTTGGGCTAAGCGGATAGGCGGCCCATCATCCGACGCTGCTTATTCCATTGGTCTGGATGAACAGAATAACGTGTACTGCACCGGTTTTTATTGGCAAACAGTAGATTTTGACCCCGGGCCGGGAACGCATGAACTCTCATCCGATGCATTTGGCGACGGGTTTATTTTAAAACTGAATTCAGCTGGCAGCTTTGTTAATGCAGGCCGAATGGGTGGCAACAGCAGGGTGCGTTGCATCAGTTTAAAACTCGATAAAACCGACCATATTTATATAACCGGGCATTTTGATGGCGATGCCGATTTTGATATTGGTGCTGGCACTACCATGCTTAGTTCTCCCATTGATGATGATGATGTTTTTGTTGCCAAATACGATCTTGATTTTAACTTGATTTGGGTTAAACAGATTGGCGGGCCGTCTTTTCAAAAAGTATTTGCTATAGATGCGGATGCTGCTGATAATATTTATATAACCGGGCATTACAATGGCACGGCCGATTTTGATCCGGGGCCGGGCGATCACAGTCTTACTTCGCTTGGCGATCCAGACGCTTTTGTATTAAAGCTAACGCCAACAGGGGAATTTGTTTGGGTGGCAGAGGCAACCGGCGATTTTTATGGAAGTGGTTATGCTTTAAAAGTTGATCAGTCTTACAATGTATATGTTGGCGGAACTTTTGAAGGCACCAAAGATTTTGACCCGGGGCCCGATGAAGTTAAATTTACTTCGGCCGGACAAAGTGAAATATTTCTGATCAAATTGCAGCAATGTACGAATGCTGCAATCACACAAACTATGGATGTAAACACTTGTTCGGCTTATCAACTGCATAATAAAACGTATGATTCGTCGGGTACGTATACCCATCTGGTTTTAAATGCAACGGGTTGCGACAGTATCATCATAACACTTAATTTAAACATCAGCAGAGTCGTTAATAATGTTGTTGCAAATATCTGTCAGGGCGAATTTTATATGGCAGGCGGCAAACTGCAAAACAAAACAGGTGTTTATACTGATACGCTGAAAACCGATGCTGGCTGCGATTCCGTAACAATTACAAACTTAACTGTTTGGGAAAAACCAAAACCCATTCTTGGTAGCGATAGAAATCTTTGCGAAGGAGAGAGCCTGTCGCTTAACCCCGGTACTTTTAATTCTTACCTGTGGCATGATATGAGTACTGCTCCGGTTTACAATGTTACAAGTCCCGGCACTTACCTCGTTACGGTATCCAATCTATTTAACTGCAAAGCATCTGCAAGAATAATTATCAGAGATGTAATACCGCTGCCAAAAAGCTTTTTGCCCGATGATCAAAACCTATGCACGGGTAATTTATTAAAACTACAAGTGCCTGGTTATAAATCTTATGCCTGGAGCACTGGTGCAACATCTTCAAATATTGAAATAAGAAACGGCGGCAATTATTTTTTAACCGTAACCGATTATGATAACTGTGTTGGTACCGATAATATACGCATCGGTGAAATAAACTGCATACCGGTTGGCATCCCCAATGCCTTTACACCCAATAACGATGGCCTAAACGATTATTTCAGACCAACCATCAACTTTGAAATACAAAATTATCATTTGTTGATTTATAACCGCAATGGTCAGGTTATTTATCAAACCAAAGAACAAGGGCAGGGCTGGGATGGCAGGCATAAGGGGCAAAAGCTTGATCCGGGGAATTATATTTATCAGCTTAGTTTTAATAATGCCGAAGGAAAGCTATTTCAATATTCGGGGAATATTTTGTTGATCAGGTAATCAACTTATTCTATCCCGCTGCAGTCCAATTCCTGATGGCAAACTCCACACTCCTAACTCCCAACTCAGCACTCCAGACTCCCATTTCCCAACACCCAATCCCCAATTCCCGATTCCTAACTAAAAATTCCCATTTCTCCCTTATCTTTGCCGCCTAAATTTAAAAAACCATTGGCTACAAAATTTTCTAAAGAAACTTATTTATACTGGTACGAACTGATGCTGCTTTTACGTCGTTTCGAAGAAAAGACAGGCCAGTTATACGGTATGCAGAAGATTCGTGGTTTTTGTCACCTGTACATTGGTCAGGAGGCAGTTGCCGCAGGATGTATGACTGCCACTATTCCCGACGATAAATTTATAACCGCTTACCGTGATCATGCGCTGGCAATAGCCAAGGGCATTACGCCCAAGGCTTGTATGGCTGAGTTATATGGTAAAGCTACCGGTTGCAGCAAGGGAAAGGGTGGAAGTATGCACTTTTTTGGTGTGAAAGAAAATTTCTTTGGAGGTCATGGTATTGTAGGTGCACAAATAGGAACCGGAGCCGGACTGGCGTTTGCCGAAAAGTACCGTGGAACTAATAATGTGGTGCTTTGCTTCTTTGGTGATGGCGCTGCCCGCCAGGGTATGCTGCATGAAACCTTTAATATGGCTATGCTTTGGGATTTACCCGTGGTGTTCATTTGCGAAAACAACCATTACGCCATGGGTACATCAGTAGCCCGTACAAGTAAAACGCTTGATATTTATAAACTGGCCGATGCATACGAAATGCCCAGCGACAGTATTGATGGCATGAGCCCCGAAGATGTGCATAATGGCGTTTTACGTGCTGTTAACCGTGCCAGAGAAAAAGGTGGCCCAACTTTACTGGAAATTAAAACATACCGTTATAAGGGCCACAGTATGAGTGATCCGCAGAAATACCGTACCAAGGACGAACTGGAGCAATACAAGGAAAAAGATCCGATTGAGCATACGATGAACATATTGAAAACCCAATACAAGGTTACCGATGCTGAGTTTGAAGTGATTATTGACAGGGTAAAGAACGAGGTTGACGAATGTGTGAAATTTGCAGAAGAAAGTCCTTGGCCTGATGATAATGAACTGCTGAAAGATGTTTACGTGCAGGAAGATTATCCTTTTATAGTTGACTAAATAAATACTTAATTCATAATTCTAATTTTTAATTCACAATTAATTTAAATGGCAGATAATAAAGTAGTAGCAGAACAGGCAGAAATAATAGATAGAGCAAAGGGGTTCTGGGCTAAATACAGTAAAAAGATAATCATTGTAGGCTCTGCGGTGATCGTTTTGTTAGCGGGTTTCATTGGCTACAAGCAATTTGTAACAATACCAAACGAAGCAAAAGCAAATGACCTCATTTTTCCGGCCGAGAAATTATTCGGCACAATAGCATCTACATCAACTTTTAACAATGATACCGTTAATATTATATTAAACGGCGACAAAGCAAATGGTGTAACCGGTTTATTGAAAATAGCCGGAACATACAGTGGTACAAAATCGGGCAACAGAGCACAGTATATGATTGGCGCCTGTTACCTGCATTTAAAGCAGTTTGATAAAGCGATCAGTCATTTAAAAGATTTTGATGGCGGCGATGCTTCTCAGATAAAGAGCAAAGCTTACTTAATGCTTGGTCATGCTTATGCCGAGCAGAAAAAAACCAGTGAAGCTTTGGATTATTATACTAAAGCCGGTAATATCAGCGGTCTTGACGAAGCCATGGCTTCTGAAGCATTGTATACCGCAGGCAGGTATGCCGAAGCTTTGGGTAAAGACAAAGAAGCAACTGCTTTATTTGAGCAATTGAAAGATAAATTTCCGGTAAGCCAGAAAGTAAGTTCGGGCGAAGTAGACAAATATCTTGCTAAGTTAGGAGTGATAAAGTAGGAAGGGATTGGCAACAGTTACCGGGTTTTGACTCCTAACTCAAAACTCCAAACTCACGACTCAAAACATGTCTACAAACTCATCAAATTTATACAATACAACAGGCATCCAACTACCAACGGATGCCTGTGTTGTAATTGTGCGTACCGAATGGAATGCCGAAACTATTGACAAACTGGAAGCCGGTTGTGTAAAGGTTTTGACTGAGCATAAAGTGCATCAAAAAATAATCACCGTACCCGGCGCATTTGAGATAGCATTTGCTATAAAAAAATACTGGGAGCAACACAAATACAAAGAAGATAAGCCGCATGCTTTTATAGCTTTAGGCTGTGTGTTGCGGGGCGATACGCCGCATTTTGAATATGTATGCCAGGCAGTAACGGGAGGCGTTGCTCAATTAAATTTATCTATACCAGTACCAACTATTTTTGGTGTGTTAACGGTAGATAACCAAGAGCAGATAGATGAAAGAAGCGGCGGTAAACACGGACATAAAGGGGAAGAAGCTGCTGTAACGGCTCTTAAGATGATTGCATTGGTTGA
>JBBKXU010000082.1:0-19162 GCA_037969645.1 Ferruginibacter sp.
GGATAGAGAATGGGTTGAAGAATATAGAATTTATGACTGTTGTAAAATTGGCAGCAGCATTGGAAATAGAAATCCTTGACTTTTTTAAAAAATAACTTTACTAGCTTTGTTAACTATAAACAATATTTGGGTCACGTTTGGGTCACAAATTAAATTACACGGTCATTAAAAGGCTTTAAATAGGGCATTTTAGGAGAATTTAAGCTTGCATGGCATGCAAGAGGTCGTCGGTTCGACCCCGATACTCTCCACAAAATATATCCTGCTTCGGCGGGATTTTTTGTGTTATGTCCTACTACGTTTACATATTATATTCCTTAACTCTTAACCAATATTATATTGGTCATTCTGAAGATATTGATGACAGATTATTCAGGCATAATAATTCAGGCAGCAAGTCGACCAAAAAGGCAGATGATTGGGTGTTGAAATATACCGAAGAATTTAGTTCGAGGTATGAGGCAGTGCATAGAGAACTTGAAATTAAAAAGAAAAAAAGCAGAAAATACATTGAGTGGCTAATTAGCTTAGTTGGTTAGAGCGTCCCGAAAGCATTCGGGAAGGTCGTCGGTTCGACCCCGATACTCTCCACAAAAAAATCCTGCCATATGCAGGATTTTTTTATTATGCCATAAAAATCGGCTTCTACCTAAATGTGTTCGAATTCCAACAAAACTATTTTTCTAAATCAATCTTTTTACTGTCACGGTATTTTTTAATGCCATAGCCTACGCCTGCGGCAATTAATAAACTAAGCCCGCCATCAACTGGTACATCGGGGCCTCCGCCGGGGTCTTGTGCAAATACCCAATAAGGAAATACAACTACAATTGATATTAACAAAGATTGCGTAAATATTTTTAAGCGGTTGCATTTCATCTTACTAAGTTTTATTAGTTTATAACTGTAATAGCTTTAACGGTTTTGCTGTTGTCGGGCTTGGTAATTTCGAGCTGATAATAACCTCCGGGCATATTTCCCAGCTCAATGGGTTGTATTAAGTTGGTACCGGTATGCGTTATTTTTTTAACGAGCAGTAATTGGCCGTTGGCATTTATCAACCTGATTTGATAATCGCCTTTCTCCATATCGGTAAACTTAATATGTACAATTTGATTAACAACCGGGTTGGGATAAACCGTTATAGCAGGATTTCCTTTTACTATCTTCACTAACACCATTTCGCTTATTTTGATATCTGCACCAATTCCGATACTGCGTATGCGGTAAAAATTATTGCCCACAACAGGGTTCATGTCGAGCCAGTTGTAAGTAGCATTGCCGCCATTACTACCTATGGCAACTTGTGTGCTTACTTTGCTGAAATTTGCACCGTCAGTTGATTTCTCCACTTCATATTTTTGTATGTTCACCTGGTTGCTCACTTTCCATTCTACAGCAATATCTTTATTTTGCTGCCAGGCTTTAACACTTGTAAACGTTACTGGTAGCGGGCCGTTCAATGCAAAAATTATTCTGAAACGATCTTGATTGGCAGATGCCGGATCGGATGTAACGCTAAAATCAATATTATTAACGGCTCCTGTAAGATTGAGGCCGGTAACGGTGTTCAACCAGGTATCCTGCAGCCAGGCAGTAGCGCTTGATTGCACAAAATCGAGCGTGCCAATCTGAAACCGGTAATCTTTTACTGAAGTATTTGTCATGCGTATAAAGATGGTATCCTTCGATACAATCATTGGTCTCTTTTCAACAATCAGTTTTTTACTTAGTCTGTACGATGAAATATTCTCACCAAAATTTCCCATCTTCTGTATATCGTCAATTAGTTCGGCGGAGTAAGCGGCATCGTAACGAACCCGGAAGCCATCAGCCAGCGATTCAATATTTCCGGGGTTAACAATCATCAGGTTAACAATCATTTGCTGGTCGTTGGTGCCGCCAATGATGGGGTTAACTGTAGATACGTCTGAAGATTTTGTTGCTTCGGTAAAATTTACGGTCGCATCAGTAAGACCGACGGTTCCGGTTGTTCTTAAAAAGAAAGCTTGTCCTGAATGAATGTATCTTGCCATGGCATCGGGTGTAGCAGGCCCCCCTAAAACTATCGGTGTTTGTTGATAAGATTCAGCACCTGTTCTTTCCACAATTCTGAACCCGCCAACTCCGAAATTGCCTGTGAGGGCAGGATCCCATACATACATGTCTTGCGCTAGATTTACGGTTCCTGCAAATATGGGTTCCATGTCAATGGGCGATGCGTACGGGTTAGCAACTAATGTACGCCCAACACCTGATGAAGAAATAAATGCACCCTGGTTGCCCTGTGTTAATGTGCCCTTAGTTCTTAAAACTGTTGGGCTGGTTGATGGACCGTTTGCCGGTGTATAACTGCGGTCGCCTCTTACAAACAACATATATCCCGGATAGGAAGAAACGACAGTTGAATTAGTGTTGGGCAAATTGTAATTATAAGATGGGCCAGAGAAACCGCCTTGGCTATGTGTTAAGACAGATGCACTTATAGAAGCCATGTCATATCCATTTGAACCGTTGTATAAATTAGAAGTTACCAATGTGCCCTGGCCGGGAATATAGACCCCGCCATTTTCCTGCCAGGCTTCTCTGATTGTTTGCGAACCTGTTACAGCTTTTGCACTTAGTAAATGCCAGGCTCGTTGAGGGCTGGCGATATAACGCTCAACAGTAACATTAGAAGCGCCATCAATAGTGCTGCCAGTTAAATTGCCAACTCTTGCTGTTGCTGTGCTGCCATTACCAACGGATTTTAAAACCAGGCTTTGGTTATTAATATGAAATGTAGAATTGTCTGATTCAATTGCGCCATATACCTGCACTGCATTGCCCAACGTTGCATCTCCATTTATAAATTTGAAATCTTTTAGCGAACGGGATGCAGAATCTGTCTGGTCGAAATTTAATGTGCCAGCTACTCCGCCTATGATGAGGCTTGAAGCTGGTGATCCTTTTAATTTACCACTACCAGTCACTGATCCAAACAGGTTAAGTTTATTGGGGCCTATTGATAACGAGCCATTAGTTAGAGAAAGATTGTTATTTACATTCTGAGAGATGAGCATTGAAACGCCGGCAGCATTGTCTATTTTAAGATCGTGAAAAATTGAACCACGCATGGTTTGTACATCGCTGCCGGTTAAAATAAATTCGCCGGTACCGTAAGCATAAGGCGTAACTGAATTATCCGTAAAATTGGCTGTTCCTGCTCCTGTTCTGGCGATAGTGATAGTCCCTGCATTGTTTAGAGTGCTTCCATCAATTAAATTAATTCCACCGTTTACATATAAGACGGCGCCGCTTTGAACGGTAATTACCGCACCACTCTCGGCACGTAAAACATCCTGAGCATGTAAACTTTTATTGTTACCTATCAGGAATATGATTGCAGCGGCGAGTAGCGTAACTTTTTTCATTCTTATAGTATTTGTGCATAAAAGTAAACCTTAAATGAAGGGATGTTTTGTTCACTTAGTAAACGGTAAATGCAGTTTAGTAAACGGGTTGATTGACTATTCGAATTTTAAAAAACGGCTTTCAAACTGAACTGAGCCTGATACTGTGCAGAGAAATTTTGTAACGTGGACATCCATTCGTTTTCAAACATTTGTTATAAAAACTAATATCCCTTATATTTAAAGGATTAGCAGAAACATAACCCACCACTAAAATTCTAAGATTAAGGTAACTAACTGATTAATTACCAACACAATAATGGACATTATACCTAAAACTGGTTTGAGGGGCCTGAGAGAGAACTGGCAAAGCGACCTGATAGCAGCATTCAGTGTTTCAATGGTTGCATTACCATTAGGATTGGGTATTGCCATTGCATCGGGGGCTTCTCCAATGGCGGGTATTTTTTCAGCAATAATTGGTGGTGTTGTTACAACTTTTTTTAGGGGTAGTCATCTTGCAATCAATGGTCCAACTGCAGGTTTAATAGCAGCTATACTGGCCTCAATTGAAGTGCTTGATGACGGAAGTGGTAAAGCGTTGAATTATGTTTTCGCTGCCATATTTGTTTCGGGATGTCTTCAGGTTGTATTTGGTTTTTTAAAATTTGGAAAATTTGCCGATCTCTTTCATTCTACCGTGGTGCATGGTATTTTGGCGGCCATTGGTATAATCATTTTTGTAAAGCAGATTCACATTGCCATGGGTACCGAAACAGAGAGTGCTCACATTATGGCAACATTGTTAGATGCGTTTCACCAGATACCAAACATCAATCCATTTGTAGCCATAATATCTTTGTCCGGTCTTTTGTTACTCATCTTTCATTCTAAAATAAGTTATAAGCTTTTTCATTTTTTACCGGCACCCATGTGGGTATTAATTATTTCCATACCTTTTGCATATGCCTTCAATTTTTTTGAACCGCATAGTATTGATTTTTTAGGCAGAAGTTATGATGTGGGGCCCAAACTGCTCATTAGCATACCCGATAACATACTTGATGCTATTACTTTTCCCGATTTTTCTAAAATAAATACCTGGCCATTCTGGACATCGGTTTTGTCAATCACTATCATCGCAAGTATTGAGTCGCTGGCTAGTGCCAAAGCTATTGACAAACTCGATCCATATAAAAGAAAAACAAATCTCAATAAAGATTTAATGGGGGTAGGGTTAAGTACTATGGTTGCCGGAGCAATAGGTGGGTTGCCAATTATTAATGTAATAGTTAGAAGTACTGTTAATATACATAATGCTGCAAAAACAAAGTGGTCTAACTTCTTTCATGGGGTATTGTTAATAGTGATTATTTTTCTGCTGGCACCCGTAATACAAAAAATGCCATTATGCGCACTGGCCATTTTATTGGTTTATACCGGGTTTAAACTGGCGTCGCCAAAAGTGTTCAGGCATGTGTATAGTCAGGGTATTGAGCAGTTGATATTTTTTACCGGCACACTTGTTATTACGCTGATGACGGATTTGCTCTTTGGTATTTTTGGAGGATTGTTGCTGGCTTTAGTCACACACCTGTTGCTGGCCAAAGTGCCTGTAAAGCAATTTTTTTATATGATTTTTAAATCGGGGTCTAAACTTGAACAACAGGCCGACGGAAGCTACCTGCTGCAGGTTAAAGGAATTGCAAATTTTCTTGCCACGATAAAACTTGATAAGCTGATTAATGAAATTCCTCAGGGCGCTAAAGCCACAATAGATTTTTCCGAAACCAGGCTCGTTGATTTTTCTATATTAGAACATGTATATGATGTGCAGCGAACATATGCAAACACAGGAGGTAAAATACAGATAATAGGTTTAGATAAACACAATTCCATATCGAACCATAAACTGGCGCTTAAAATTTCAACATCGGAATTACATAAACTTTCTGGCCGCCAGATTAGGTTAAAGAGACTGGCCGATATAAACGGTTGGGATTTTAAAACAAACCAAAGAGAGGACATCAGTTATCTGGAGAGTTTTCATTTCTTTAAAACAAGGCCTGTTGAAAAAATAACCAATACAGTGGCCGATAAGGAACATAGCTGGGAAATTATTGACGTTCGGTTTGAGGAGGGAGGTTTTCATATTCAGGACGAGTATAAAACTACTTTAGGCTTAATAAAATTTCCGATAACAATACCCAAATTTACCATTGAGAAAAAGGTTTTTCCTGAGCGTTATCTGAATTTGTGGAAACACAAGGATATAGATTACGCACTTTATGAAAAATTCTCGAACGATTTTATTGTGAAAGTGGAAGACGGAGTTGCTATGAAATCTTTCATCACGGGCAGACTGAAAAGGTTAATTAAAACAAGTAAAGTAATTCATCACCTGGAAAGTAATGGCGAAGCTATTTTGCTATTTACCGATAATTTGAAAAAGGCTGGTATAGAGGAATATCAGGAAATCGCTGCCTTTGCAAAAGATATTCAAATACTGGTGAGCCAAAGAAAAATCCCGACAACGGATTAGTCTAAAATTTAGGACATCTTACCAAATTGCTGCTGCTGTTTTCTTTGTTGTTGAAGTTTTGATATTTTAACGCCATTTCAAATCCTCCACGGCCGTAACTGGCATTTCTTAATTGCGACGTGTTTACGTCATAACTAACCGAAACTGCCATATGACTTATATCAAGCTTTAAAACGGGAACTAATGCATCTTTTAAACGCACCATACTGCCAATGTGTAGTACGTATCTTGGGTCTTCGGGATCGCCAAGCCTATAGCTGTAAATAAGGCCTGCAACGGTTTCCAGGTATTCGCCTTGTTTGCTGTAATCGCCATATAAGGTGCAGTAAGACTCTTCACTCACGTTCATTCTAAGACCGGCCGATCCAACCCATTTGGGTATCATCTCCAGATTAATATTTCCGTAGAAAGATGTTTTGTTAGATTTATTAAAATGATGATAGGCTAATCCTACGTAAATATTATTATTTTCATTTTCGCCAAGCTGTGTATTAAAACTCATACCCACACTTGCGTCGAGATAAGAATAAGATGTTTTAGAAAAATTTTCGCCGTTGCTTAAATTAGGATCATACTCTGTTCCATTGTACTGACTATTGGTGGTTATTTTACTTTGGTCAATTCTTCTTTGTACAAGCCCGCCCATAAAGCCAAGCGATAGGTACATATTCCTGTCGGAGCTTAAAGATTTCTGATAATTAAGAACAGGTAATAAATGTGTTGAAGTAAGGGCAATTGTACCTGCTTTGTCATACATGATCTGTCCGCCAATGGTTAAAAAATCGTCCCCACGACCAATTGGCTTTTTGATTTCAATATTAAATGAGCCTGTGCGATAAGCATCGGTAATATTATTCCATTGGCTGCGGTAAACCATTTGTGCCCTTAAATCACCGGTAAAAATTCCGGCCAAGGATGGGTTTCTTAATAAAGGTGTTTCAAAAAATTGTGAAAAATGAATATCCTGTGCTTTTGCCTGTGGCGAGCAAAGCAGCAGCAAAAAGGCAACGCCAATTTGTTTAAGTAGATTTTTTTTCATGCCGGTAACTATTATATAATATTGCATTGCTTAATTTTTTATCTTAGTAATGCAACATTTCCATTTAAAATAAGTGATGTGTTGTTATCACAAAGAATCTCTGCAGTATAAACAAATACATCGCTGGTAACTTTCTTGCCTTTTACAGTGCCGTCCCAGCCTGCATTGGCATCATTTGGCGAAAAATTGGTTCTTTCAAAAACAACTTCCCCCCAGCGGTTAAATATGCGTAGTAGTTTGATCTTAAAAATACCTGAACCTCTTGGGTAAAAAACATCGTTGGTGCCACTGCCGTTCGGCGAAAAAGTATTGGGTATAAAAATGTTAGTTCCGTCACAAAGCACAAAAACAGTAAGTCGATCTGTTGCTTTACAACCACCTGGGTTTCTTACTTCAACGGTGTATTCTGTTGTTGCTTTAGGCTGCACAGTTACCGATGGGTAATTGCTGTGCAATATACCCGGCGCAGTTAACCAATAAGCATAAGTAACATCACTCGAAATAGTTGGCGTAATGGTTAATGGCAGTGCGCCGTTTTTCATGGTGATATCTTTTCCGGCATCTACCTGCGGTATTGGATATACTTTAATGGTTGTGTAGCCCGTGTCCTTAAAACAGCCATAATTATCGCTGCCAACAACACGGTAAGTTGTGGTCGTTTTTGGTGTGGCAATCGGTATTGCCGATACTGCATTACTTAATCCTGTTGTTGGCGACCATTCATAATTAGTTGCTCCAGATGCAAATAATCGTACCGAACCTCCCACACAAATTGTATCGTTTAATTTATTGTCCATCACAAACGGCTGAATTACCGTAACGCCCAATGAATCAAAACTGCTGCAACCGTAAATTGATGATCCGGTAACAAAATACTTTTGATTAAAATCGGGCGACGCCATCGGATTGGTGCAATTTGTACAACTGAGTCCTGTAGCGGGACTCCATACATAAGTTGCGCCACCGGTTGCAGAAAGCTGGGTAGGCGTGCCTCTGCAAATCTCAACATTAGCACTAGCATCTATTACAGGAATAGGGTACACTTCAAAACTTTTATTAACGGTGTCCTTGCATCCGGTACTGTTGGTTGCAATGAGCTGTATATCGTAAACCTGTGCTATAGTATAAATTTGTTGTGGCGGATCTTGCTGGGTTGAAGTGCTTCCATTTCCTAACGACCATTCCCAGCTAATCGCTGATGAATCGGGTACATTTAAAAAGGCACTGAAATTTGCTGATACAGGAGTACAGCCGCTTAATGCATTTGTAAAATCAGCATCTGGTGATGCGACAATCTGCACCGGAAGAGGCAGCGTTGCACTATCAATACAACCACGGTTTGTGGTTACAATTAACTGCGGATGGTATTGCCCCGGCGCTGTGTAAAAATGCGATGGATTCTGCAATGTTGAAGTGCCGCCATCTCCAAAGTTCCAGGCATAAGTAGCAGATGCATCAGCAATTATCGAGGAATCAGAAAATTGTATCAAACCAACATTGCAACGCGGAATACCATCGTAGCCAAAATTTGCTTTTGCACCGTATACATTAATAGTATCAACACCTTCTACAGGTACCTGGCAACCACCGGGGTCAACCATAATCATCTTTGGCAAGTACGAGCCCGGCGCTGTATAGGTATAACTTATTAGCGAGTCATTTGTATTTAAGATTGTACCATCATTAAAGTCCCAGATAAAAGCAGGACTGTCTAATGTGGTTGCCGTGAAGTTTACGGTTAGCGGGTTACATCCGGTTATAGGATTATAACTAAAATCACCAACAGGACCTCTTACTATAATTTGCTGACTGATTGTATCGTAACAATTATTGCCCGGGCCGGCTACAAATAATCTGGCAATATAAGTTCCCGGATTATTATAAATGTGAATAGGGTTAACCGCATTTGACGTACTTCCATCACCAAAATCCCAGGTGGCCTCAAAATTATTTATTGAAGTATTGGTAAAACTTGCAATTAATGGCGGGCATGTACTTAATGTATCAGAAACCGTAAAACTTGCATGTGGAGGTGCGATATTGATATTATGAGAAACAGAATCTCTGCATCCATATTGATCTGTAATAGTTAACATCACCGCATAAATTCCTTCGTTTGCAAAATTATGTACGGGGTCCGAATCGGTTGTCGTGCTACCATCTCTGAAATCCCATAAATAGGTAAGATTAGGGCCGGTTGATGTGTTATTAAAATTGATGTCGATAAAAGGACAGGCAGTATTAATAGAAGTATTGAAAGCCGCTTCAGGGCTCGATATCACAATAGTTTCCGTATTTAAAGTACTGTCAATGCAACCTGCTGCATCAATAATTTTTAAGCTAACATCGTATGTACCCGATGTGGTATAAAAATGAGTAAAGGGAGGCGCAGTAAAAGTCTCAACTGTTCCATCTCCAAAATCCCATATCCAGCTTGCAATAGGGTTTAGTCCGTCATCTGTAGAGTTATCAATAAAAGTAACTGTGTTGTTCATACAACTTCCTCCGTTTGGAATGCTGAATGCAGCTGTTGGCCCATTAACCCGTATGTGTTGAATTTTTGTAAGCGTGTCTTTGCAACCGGATATATCTGTAATGATAAGTGTTACGCTGTACAATCCTGCAGTAGTGTAAGTATGTATAACACTTGCACCGGAGCCCGTTTGTCCGTCGCCAAAATCCCAATCGTAGTTGGTTATGGTGCCCGGCGTATTTCCAATGGCATTAAATGTTGCTGAGCTGTTGCGGCAAATAACCGTATCAACAGCGCTGAAATTTGCGACTTCTTCTACAATCCTTATTGTTTGTGTATTCGTATCATCGCAACCGCTGGTATGGTTTATCACTACCAGACTGATGGTATAAGTTCCTACACCCGGAAATGTATGCACATTATGTTGTGATGTGGAAGTGGTTCCATCTCCAAAATCCCAATGCCACTCATCGGGGCCAAGCGAGTTATCGGTGAATGTAAATGTGCGTGGAAATGCACAATCAAAATTTGACGTGAAACGGGCTATGGGCGGGCTTATATGAACATAGTCTGTAAAAATTATTGTATCGGGGCAGTTATTATTCCATACTACCAGTCTGATGGTAAACAAGCCTGTGTCTTCGTAATGATGAGATGGATTTTGCTCAGTTGATGTTCCGCCATCGCCAAAATCCCACTCCCAACGGGTAATATTTCCGGTTGATAAATCAATAAAGTTAACATCGGTTTTTGCACATACATCTCTTGGATTGGCCGAAAAATTAGCTGATGGTTTATCATCGGCAACAATCCCGGCCGGGAAAAATACCGTGTCTTTACAACCACCTGCTGTTGTAACTATCAATGTAATATCATAAGAGCCGGTTGCGTATGTATTTGTTGGATTTGGTAGGGTGGACGTTGTCCCATCTCCAAGATCCCAGAAATAACTTACAACTGGGTCGGGCGAAGTTACAGTTGAACTAAAGGTCCAAGTGAGTGGCGCACAATTAGCCTGTGGTAAATTATTGATGGTAGCCTGCGGGGCTAAAATCTGTACATAGTCATTCAATATCAAGGTGTCGCTGCAACCTGAAAAATTGGTAACTATCAGTCTTACAATAAAAGAACCATAGCCTGTATATGTATGCGATGGGTTTGATGCAGTTGAAGTACTGCCATCTCCAAAATCCCAGTTGTAATTTACAAATGGAGTGCTTGTATTAACAAAGTTTACAGTTAGTGGCGGCATACAGGCAGCTCTGTTAGCAGCCGAAAAAGCTGCTGTTGGCCTAGCAGATATGGTAATTGAACTTGTAGTAGAGTCTGCACAGGTGCCACGATAGGCAACCAGCTTTACGATGTATGTTCCCGGCGTTGTATATGTTTTTACCGGACTTAAGTCTGTTGAATTTGTACCATCACCAAATGTCCAGAAAACAGTTGTGGGTGCAGGCGATGTGGTATTGTTGAAGTTTACCGGCAAATTTACGCAGGCGCTGGCCGGTGCATTAAATGACGCTGTTAAAAAATTAATTACTACTGCATTGTTTCTTACTACGGTTCTGCTGCAACCGGTGCTGCTGGTAACTACCAAAGTAACCGTAAAACTACCCGATGTAGTATAGGTATGGGTTGGGTGTTGTGCGGTGGAGGTTCCGCCATCTCCAAAATTCCAGGCGTAGGACAATGTGCCCGAACCTGTTGACGTATTGGTAAAAATTATTGTTACCGGTAAACTACAACCAGTAGGCGTAGTGTTTGTAAAGTTTGCAACAACGCCATTACTAGCCTGTACGTAATTATTTTTAGTTAAGGTTCTCGGGCAGCCTGCTGCAGTTGTTACCCTTAACGTTACATTGTAATTGCCGGCGGCTGAATAGGTATGAGCTGGATTTTGGGCCGTACCTGTTGTGCCATCGCCAAAATCCCAAAGCCATTGGGTAATGGTAGAAGTGCCTGCACTGCTTAAATCGGTAAATTGAACATTTAATGGCACACAGCCCGATGTTGGTGTTCCGGAAAAATTTACGACAGGAATGGGAAAGATATTGATGTATTGTGTTTTAGTAATGGAGTCGCTGTTTCCTGAGCCATCTTTAATAACCAATTTAATAGTGTATTGCCCAGCAGTAAAATAGGTGGCCGATGGATTTTGTAAAAAAGAAGTGGTACCGTTGCCTAAATCCCATTTCCATTCAGTTGGGCTACCAGTTGATAAATCAGTAAAACTTACTATTTGCGGAGCACAACCCGAAACCGGTGTAGCCGAAAACTCAGCAGCTAGCTGACTTTTGGCCGTATGGCCGAATATGAAAACGGTGAGAAATACTAAAAAATACTGCCTCAGTAATGTTTTGGATAACATAGGCATAACTGGATTATTGGATTTATGGATAAAACACGGCATTTCTGCCTCTCTATAAACAACATTTTCAATATAAAAATTGTGTATGTAGAGTATTATTTTTACATTGCAGTGATGTTTAATGTTAACCAAAACGAAGCATCAATCATTTACTACATACTAATACTACCTGCATGAACCTGAAATTCTTAAAAATTACTCTATTATTTTGCCTGAGTTGCACTGTTTTGATGGCTCAAAACAAGCCTAAGCAAAAAGCCGAAAAGAAGCCTGGAATGCTCACAATTGGCATAAATTATTCAGATTATGGCTTTGTTAAAGCCGTAAAGGACTCTTCTATCAGCGCCGCTTTTAATCGTAAAGGCTTGTTTCAGTCGGGTAACAGTTCGTTCGGCTTTGGTATTGGATATTGGAAAACGCTTGGCTCTCATGTTAACTTTTCTGGAAATTTTGCGGGCACATTTTCAAATTTCCCCAAACTGTTTGTAAAAGAAGACAGTATTGGCAAGGCAAGTTTTACGCCGCAGATAGATTTGTTGCTGCATTTTATGGCACTTAAAAATCAAAGTAAAATAAATCCATTTTTAACAGGTGGAATAGGCGGCGGGTATTTCGGAAAGCAACTGGCCGTGTATGCACCAGTGGGTGCAGGCTTGCAGTTCAGGTTTAACCGCACTTATCTTTTTGTGCAGGCACAATGGAGAATGGCTTTAACGGATGGTATTACGGAAGATTATACTTTTTACTCCATAGGTTTGGCCCAAACAAAGCTTAAAAAGACAGAGAAAAAACCAGCCGAGACCGCACCAATACCGCCAGCTGTTGATTCAGCCAAAAAAGAAGTAGTACCATCTGAGCCGGATGCGGATGGAGATGGAGTACCCGATATTAGGGATAATTGCCCAACTGAGAAAGGTACCTTGATGGGATGCCCTGATAGTGATGGAGATGGCGTTGCTGATAAGGATGATCAGTGTCCTGACGTTAAAGGTGACCCACGTTATAAAGGTTGTCCGGTGCCTGATACAGATGGTGATGGTGTTAATGATGATGACGATAAATGTAAAACTGTTTTTGGTTTAAGAGAAAATAATGGTTGTCCTCCTGAAAAAGATCCTAACGGAGATGACGATGGAGACGGTATTTTAAACAAAGATGATAAATGTCCTGATAAGGCAGGATCGGGTGAAAATGATGGTTGCCCAATGGAAATTGTAAAGGGTGGACAACTCCTGAGGGTGTCAGGCGATTCGATGACTTACTATATCAGATTTGATTTTGACAAAGCCAATATTACAAATGAAGCTTTTGCAGCATTAGGGGAAGTAGTTAAAATTTTAAAAGCTGATAAAACCCTTAATATTAAAATTGACGGACACGCCGATTCTTTTGGCCAGGAAGTGTATAACATGCAGATATCTAAAGAGCGTTCTAATGTAGCCAGAGATTATCTGATGAGTTATGGCATTGCTAAGGGCCGGATAGCTACAGCCTGGTTTGGTTCATCGGTGCCATACGATGTGCACCAGGATTGGCTGAACAGGAGAGTGGAAATAACATTGTACAAGAAAAAATAACCGAAACGTTATTTAATCATACTTAAGGGGACCAAGACGAAAATCGTCTGGTTCCCTTTTTTCTACCTGTTATTTATCAGACCGACACAATGAAATTACTATCCCTGGGAATGTGGGTTCTGGTAGTTTTGTAAATTAAGAATTATCGGCCATTCAGGTGATCGTTGCAAAACCGGCAAAAAAATATTTGACAGGTATTTATGTTTTACTTCTACATTTGTACCTGCATTTTTAAATCCGCTCATCTGCGCTCCGATAAAAGCTGCCAATTGGTATGTCGATAACGAAGTGATTATCCCGATAGCTATCGGAACCACGATGATGCCCATTGCCAAAATGCCGGTATTATAATTTTTATAATTACCCAAGGTTAAATTTTTAGTGTGTCGAAACATGTTAACAAGGTTACAGCAGCAGGCCTGTTGGTCGCTTTAGGAATTATTTACGGCGATATTGGTACTTCTCCGCTTTATGTTTTTAACTCCATTATTAAAGGCAGGGTAATTGATGAGAGCCTGATACTGGGAACCCTTTCGCTAATCATCTGGACGATTACTTTACTTACCACAATCAAGTATGTAATAATGGTGCTACGGGCCGACAATCGCGGTGAGGGTGGCATATTTGCACTCTTTGCCTTGGTAAGGCGACGTAAAAAATGGTTGGTTATTCCAGCCATGATTGGTGGTGCAGCGCTTTTGTCGGACGGTATTATAACACCGCCTATTTCTATTACTTCGGCTATTGAGGGCTTAAAAGAACTACCCCGCTTTCATGACCTAAGCCAGGATACGATTGTATATATAGTGCTGGGTATTATTGCAGCATTCTTTTTTATGCAGCAATTTGGCACCAGTAATATTGGTAAATTTTTCGGTCCTTTTATGACAGTTTGGTTTGGTATGTTGGCACTGCTGGGTCTTTTTCATATTGGCGATTACCTGTACATTTTTAAAGCTCTTAATCCATATTACGCTATTCATTTCCTGTTCACATACCCCGAAGGGTTTTGGTTATTGGGCGCCGTGTTTCTTTGTACCACGGGTGCCGAGGCACTCTACAGCGATCTTGGGCATTGCGGCCGCGGCAACATTCGTATATCCTGGATTTTTGTAAAAACCTGTTTACTGATAAATTATTTTGGCCAGGGTGCAAGTTTGTTGCATCATCATAGCGGAAAGTTACTCGATCAGGCTACCATCAACGCCGAGGGAATAAATGCGTTTTACGATTTGATGCCGCAATGGTTTATAGGTGCGGGTGTAGTGATAGCTACAAGTGCAGCCATCATTGCCAGTCAGGCTATGGTTACGGGTTCGTTCACTTTAATTAACGAGGCCATCAGACTTAATCTCTGGCCAAAATTGAAGATAAATTACCCCACCGAAGCCAAAGGGCAGATTTATATTCCGGCTATTAATACCTTACTGTTTGTGGGCTGTGTGGGTGTGGTTTTGTTTTTCCGTGAATCGGCAAAAATGGAAGCTGCGTACGGTTTGGCCATTATTACCACCATGTTTATGACAACCATCCTGTTTGCCAATTACATGGTGCTTCATAGGGTAAAACCCATATGGATTTATGTATTTTTAACTTCTTACGTTATTATTGAGGCTTCGTTCCTCATTGCCTTGATGGATAAATTTATTCATGGAGGTTATATTACATTGATGATCGGTTTCGTATTGTTTTCGGTGATGTACATATGGTACCGCAGCCGCAAAATTAAAAATCGATATGTGGAGTTTGTGCGCATGGACGAATATGTGCCCAAACTGGAAGAACTCAGCAACGATTCATCGGTGCCCAAATATGCTACACACTTAGTGTATTTAACCAGTGCTAATAACCCTAAAGAGATTGAGCATAAAATTATTTACAGCATATTAAGCGGTAAACCAAAACGTGCCGATATTTTCTGGTTTGTGCATGTTGATACCATGGATGACCCGTACACCTGTGAATATTCGGTTGAGCATATTATACCCAATGATATTATCAGGGTTGAGTTCAGGCTTGGGTTTCGGATGCAGCCACGTATAAATCTGATGTTTAAAAAAGTGGTTGAAGACCTGGTGACCAATCGTGAAGTGAATGTGATGAGTCGATATGAAAGCCAACAACGGAATAATATGACCGGCGATTTCAAATTTATCGTAATGGAGAAATTCTTGAGTCAGGATAATGAGCTGCCGTTTTTTGAAAGGATTATCATGCGGGCTTATTTCTGGTTAAAAGAAATTTCACTGAATGAGGAAAAAGGATTTGGACTTGAGCAGAGTACGGTACTGGTAGAGAAATTTCCGCTGATTATTGCGCCGGTAAGTAATTTAAAACTAAAAAGAATTTATCCCGATGAGGAGGAATAATGCAGTCAATAACCCACATAGCACTTAAAGAAAAAATGGACAAGGCTGAAAACTTTCAGTTGATAGATGTACGTGAGGTTGATGAGCATGATGAATTTAACATAGGAGGAGATTTGATTCCCCTAAACGAAATTGCACAGCAGGCAGGAAATGTTGCTACGGATAAACCTGTCATTATCTATTGCCGCAAAGGTATACGCAGTCAGATTGCCATTCAACGACTACAAGAAAAATTCCCTTTTACAAATCTCTTTAACTTAATTGGCGGCACCGAAGCATGGAAGAAACAGTTTGGAAGTGCAGAGATATAAAGTCTTAGTTCTAAGTTTGTGACATAATGCTTAATTTAACAGGGTGCTAAAACTAAGAACTAAAAACTAAGAACTATTTGCTACAAATTGTGCTTTATATCATCATCGGCATTGCAATACTTTCTGTTCTTGCTTTTTTCATACAAGAGCGGTTTATATTTAAACCCGAAAAACTAAAACAGGATTTTATTTATAAATATGATGTTCCTTTCGAAGAATTGTTTTTTGATGTAGAACCAGGCGTGCGTATCAATGGCCTGCATTTTACAGTTGATAAGCCGCTGGGACTTGTCCTCTATTTTCATGGCAACAGCCGTAGTATAAAAGGCTGGGCAAAATATGCCAAAGATTTTTACAGATATAAATATGATGTGGTATTGGTAGACTACCGTGGATTTGGTAAAAGTACCGGTAAGCGCAGCGAAAAAGATATGCTTAGTGATATGCAGTTTGTATATGAAACACTCGCTGCAAAGTACCACGAGAATCATATCATTGTTTATGGCCGAAGCATGGGCAGCGGTTTTGCCGCCAAAGTGGCCAGTGAAAACAAACCCAGATATTTAATTTTAGATGCTCCTTATTTCAGCTTTAAAAAAGCAGTAGAACGTTTTTTGCCAATTCTGCCGGTGAGATTGGTGCTGCGTTACCATATGCGAACCGATAAATGGATAACTAAAGTAAATTGTCATACTTATATTTTACATGGCACAAAAGATTGGCTGCTGCCCATTCGAAACAGTGAAAAACTACACGCCCTTAATCCTCGAAAAATAACCCTTATCCGTATACCAGGTGGCGGACATAATAACCTGCCTTCGTTTCCGGAGTATCATAATTTTGTACGTGATATACTGCAATATTGAATATCGAATGTTATTCAATGTCAACGCCAAACTCTCAATTCCAAACTCCAACTACTAAACACTAACTTTGCAGCTTTATGATGAAGAAACATATTTATCGTTGGATTAAAATTATTATTATCCTCTACAGCGCAATAGGCATTGCCTTGTTTTATTTGCAGGATCGTTTTTTATTCCACCCCAAAAAATTAGCTGCAGACTATCAACTGTCTATTAATGTGCCGTTTGAAGAGCTAAACATACCTTTTAATGAAACGGATACGCTCAGCATGGTTAAATTTTTGCCAGAAGATTCTGTAAGGAAAGGCGTGGTTGTTTATTATCACGGCAACCAAGGCAACATTGAACGCTATGCAAAATTCGCCGCCAACTTTACAAAATTTGGGTACGAAGTTTGGATGGAAGATTACCCCGGTTTTGGTAAAAGTACGGGTGAACGCACCGAAAGAAAAATGTATGAACAGGCTTTACAGGTGCAAAAAATGGCAGCAGGTAAATATGGAAGAGACAGCGTAATTTTATATGGAAAGTCGCTGGGTACGGGCATTGCAGCCTATGTTGCGGCTAACTCTTTAAACCAAAGGCTTATTCTGGAAACGCCGTATTATAGCATTCCGTCTTTGTTTGCCTGTTACGCACCTATCTATCCAACAGAAAAAATGAGTAATTATAAAATACCGCAGAATCAGTTTCTGGCGGATGTAAAATATCCGATAACTATTTTTCACGGCACCAATGATGGAGTAATACCTTACCGCAATGCAGCAAGGTTGAAAACGGTTTTAAAACCAACCGATGAATTTATTACTATTGAAAAAGGTACTCACCATAACCTCAACGATTTTGAACTGGTTAAACAAAAACTCGACAGCTTGCTAAACCTCCGATAACTGTGTCTTAGTTTTGCCAATTTTTAATGTGTGCGGCACACCAACTTTTAGTGCATAGTTTTCGGTAGCGTGGCTAACCGGAAAGCCAAAGGCAACGGGATAATTGTACTCAGCAGTTATATCCTGTATAGTTTCGTAAATGCTTTTGCCAAATGGGCGGTCAGTATCTTTCATATCGGTAAATCCACCAATAATAAGGCCTGCCAGTTTATCTAATTTGCCGCTGCGTTTTAGCTGGTAAAGCATGCGATCCATATTGTAAACCTGTTCGCCAATATCCTCCACAAACAAAATTTTATTTTTTGTATTGATGTCGGATGCTGTGCCCGTTAAATGTGCCAGCAGCGAAAGATTACCGCCAACCAGTTCACCGGTTGCAGTGCCTTGTTTATTAAAAGAGTGAGATACACAACTGTACTTTGCTTTTCTACCAGTAATGGCTTTTTGAATTGATTTAATAAACTCATTCTCACCCTCATTAAACGCAGCAGCCATTGGCGCATGTAGGGAAGCACATTTTATTTTTGTGTATAAGTGCGAATGTAAAACGGTAACATCACTGAAGCCGATGATCCATTTGGGGTTCTTTTTAAATTTTGTAAAATCGAGTTGATCTATGATGCGGCCAATGCCATAACCACCACGGCCACAAAGAATAGCATGTATATTTTCATCATCCAGCATGGCCTGCATTTCATTGCATCTTTCTTCATCGGTGCCGCTAAAATAATTTTTCGATTTGCTGCCCAACGTTTTACCTACCATTACTTCAAAGCCCCATCTTTGCAGGGTGTTTATACAGGTTTGTGCTTTTTCGGTAGCCATATAACCTGCAGGGCAGGTAATGCCGATAGTGTTGCCTTTTTTTAAATAAGGAGGTATTTTCATTATGCTTCTGTTAATCTACATTCGTTTAAATGTACGCCCAAAGTGTGTAAAGCGCCACACTTTAATGCATAATTATTTTTTTGGTGCCCCACAGGAAAATCGAAACAAACGGGATAATTATATTCAGCTACTTTTTCAAGCACAATTTCTTCCAGCGTTTTTCCGAACTCTTCTCCTGCGTCATCAGCCTTCATTTTAAAACCTCCTATAACTAGCCCTTTTAATTTTTCTAATTTACCGCTGCGTTTTAAATTCCAAAACATGCGGTCAATGCTGTATAAATATTCGCCGGTATCTTCCACAAATAAAATCTTATCTTTTGTATTAATATCAGATTTACTCCCGGCGAGTGACTCAAGCGTTTTTAAATTGCCGCCAACCAATTCGCCAACTGCAAGGCCGGTTTTGTTCTTTTCATTCGGAGTAAAAAGGTATTTCAATTTTTCT